>DVGE01000326.1 GCA_018712885.1 Candidatus Pullichristensenella stercoripullorum
CGTACTCGACGCCCGCCTTGCGGAACTGGTTGCGCAGATCGGTCACTTCCTCAACGGTGAGGCCGCGATAGTCGACCAGCACGATGGACTGCGCGCGGGACATCTTATCCTTGATGTCGGCGACGACGGTCTTTTTGATCTCGAAATTCTTGGACATTGCGTTTGACACCTCCTGACCCGTCCCGGATGACGGCTGCATGGGGCGACCCATGAAAAAGCCCCTGCGCATGGGCGCAAGGGCATTGTTTGACACACATTTCCTTTGCGCCTCGGCGAGCGGCCCGAAGGCCATTGAGCTTGCGCGCTCGCTGTCTATGGCGAAGCGGCTTTTCAGCCAAGGCATATTATAGCAGAAGACGGAAGGTGTGTCAAGGATTTTCTGTTAAACCTTATTTTTGTCCCGCGGAGCCGCGTTTGTAAAGAAAATCGGACTTTTGTCGTAGGAAAGTCATAAGAATATACTTGACGGACTTCCCTTGGAGCCGTATCATGTAAGATACAATAGGTATGCCATGGAAATGTCTGGCGGCAAGGAGGGCACCCAATGTTTTGCTCCAAATGTGGAAAAACGCTGAAACCGGGCACCGAGGTCTGTTCCTGCGGGCAGCCTGTCGGCGCCGGGCGCTTTGACGGCGTTCCCTATACGTCCGCGCAGCCGCGCATCGCCCCGGAAGCGGACGCCGCGCAGGACGCGCTGCCCTATACCCGCACTACATACACCGGCAAGGACGAGCAAATGCAGGCCGACGCGGACGACGACGCCCGCACGACTTATCGCCCCGTGTATGAAGGCGCGTCCGTGCCGGAGGAGATCCGCGGCGACGTGCGCCGCGCCGTGGACGGCGCGCAGGACGAGCAGGAAGCGCAGGCCGCGCAGCCGGCGGAGGAAGACCCGCTGGTGCGCGAGATGTTCGACGAGGGCGAGGGCGGCGGCATCGACGATTTCGACCTTTCCCAGCTGCGCTCCCGCCCCATCACCTCGGACGGGCGCGCCGGCATCAGCCGCGACGTGAGCGAATACGTCGAGCGCCTGGAAGCCTCGGAGCGCGTTAAGCGCGGCCGCCGGCGCAAGGTCTACGGCGCGGAGGAATACGCAGCCCCGGCCGGAGACGGCTACGAGGCGCAGGAGGACGGGCAGGACGTGTTCGCCGAAGCGCCCGAAGAGGAATATGGCCCCGCGCCGCGCGTCAACACGCGGCTGATCTTCCGCATCATCGGCGCGCTGGCGGCGGTGGCGGTGGTCGCCGTGGGCGTGTGGTACTTCGTGGGCAACCTCAACCAGGCGCAGGAGCAGAATTCGCCCATCGCCGGCGTTTCCAGCGACCTGTATGAGCAGGGCCTGGCGCTGATCCAGCAGCACGCGGACAACACCTACGTGCAGTCGCTGCTCACGCAATCGCAGACCAACGGTCTGCTGGGCATCGTCGCGCCGCTGGAGAGCGACGCGCAGGCCATCGAAGCGTTGCGCCCCGCGGAGCCGACCGAGGCCGACGAGCTGTTCCTTTCCGCGCTGTCCTCGATCCAGGACAACATTTACAGCGCCGTCACCGTGGACGCGCTGGCCCTGAGCGACACCACCACCAGCGACGCGGACAAGGCGGCCCGCTCCAACGAGAACTGGGCCATCATCCACAACGACATCACCGAGCTGGCCAACGCCACCAGCACGGCGGAATTGACCGCCGTCATCGGCGGCGAAGTGGTGCAGGTCAACCAGCCCACCGCCGGGCCGACGCCCTCGCCCACGCCCGTGCCCTACACCACGCTCAGCCGCGGCGACAAGAACAACGACGTCATCGCCCTGCAGGAGCGCCTGACCGAGCTGGGCTACCTGAACGACAGCATCGACGGCAACTTCGGCGGCAACACGCAGACGGCCGTGAAGCTCTTCCAGTCCGCCGTGGGCATGGAGGAGACGGGCATCGCCGACCCGGCCACGCAGGCCGCGCTCTTTGCCGAGGATGCGCCCTATCATCCCAGCGCCCAGCCCACGCCGACGCCCACCGCCGCGCCGACGCCCACCACGCCGCCGGCGGAGGAAACGGGCGCACAGGCCGGGAGCGACGCGGGCGCGCAGGCCTGACCTTACCGACCGCACGCGCGGGGGAATGTTCCCTCGCGCGTTTTTCCCGGAAACGCTTTTCTGGAGGTGATCCCCGTGCATACGCCCATCGTGGCGCTCATCTATGACTTTGACAAGACGCTCTCGCCCAAGGACATGCAGGAATACAGCTTCATCCCCGGCCTGGGCATGGAGCCGGACGCCTTTTGGGGGCTGTGCCGCGAGCTTTCCCTGCGCACGAACATGGACGGCATACTCGCCTACATGTACATGATGAAAAAGATGGCCGAGGGCACGATGGAGCTCTCCCGCGAGGCACTCTCCAAACTGGGCGAGAAAGTGGAATTCTTCCCCGGGGTAGAGACGTGGTTCGACCGCGTGGGCGAGATCGGGCGGCAAAGCGGCGTCTGCGTGGAACACTACATCATCTCCTCGGGGCTTCAGGAGATCATCCTCGGCTCGCGCATCGGCGACCGCTTCAAGGCGGTGTTCGCCGCCTCGTTCTGCTACGACGAGCACGGGCGCGCCGAATGGCCGGCCACGGCGGTCAACTACACTTCCAAGACGCAGTACCTCTTCCGCATCAACAAGGGCATACTCGACGTCACCAACGACCGCGACCTCAACGCCTACACGCCCGAATACAAGCGCCGCGTGCCCTTTTCCAACATGATCTACGTGGGCGACGGACTCACCGACGTGCCCTGCATGAAGATGACCAAGCAGAAGGGCGGCTATTCCATCGCCGTACACGCGCCGGGCGAGACGGACGTGGCCGACGGGCTGTTGACGCAGGGGCGGGCGGACTTCGCCATGGAAGCCGATTATTCCGCGGGCAGCGAGCTGGAACAGGTGGTCACGGAGCTCATCCGCCGCATACGCGCCACGCACGACCTTTCCGTGCGCCACGCGCGGCAGGTGCGCCGCGCCTACGAGCGCCTGGGGGAAAACATGCCGCTGGACATCGCCATGCGCGGCGGGCTGGAGGAGGAAGACGGCACGGAGGCGTGAGGCCATCGTCCGGCAAAAGCGCCCGGCATGGGGCGTGGAAAAAGCAGACATCTTCCCAATTTTCGGGGATGTCTGCTTTTGTTTGTGGATCTGACGGCCGCGTCCGGTATTTTGCCGTCGCCCCGCTCGATCTTCGCCCCTCGCGTCTGTTCTATCGTATCATGCCGCTTTCGCCGGCGTCAGCGACGGCCTCCAACGCGCACGGATGCGATCCCGCGTCCGCGCCGATTTTAGTGCATATTCCGCATTAAGATCCGTTGCCCATCGCATTTTTAATGCAATATATGCATTATAAATCGTTCAAGCGGCATCAATAATGCTAAACATGCATCAAAATACCGAAGAGGAAGGACCTGTCCTGCTGTGCGTAACGCAAAAAAGCGCGCGGGGAGAGCACTTCCTCGCGCGCGGCGGATGACCTTCGCAGGGGTCTTCGCAAATGGGATGCGCCCCACGGGATCGCTCCTGTGGGGCGCGGGGTTCAGCCCTCGATCTGAATGGTCTTTTTCTCAGGCAGCTTCGGCGCTTCCTGTTTCGGCACCAGCAGGTGCAGAACGCCGCTCTCGTAAGAGGCCTTGACGTTTTCTTCCGTCACATGCTCGCCCACGTAGAAGCTGCGCTGCATCACGCCCGCGTAGCGCTCCTGACGGAGCATACGGCCCTTCTTGTTCTCCTTGTCCAGGCCCTTTTCGGCGGTAATGGTGAGGTAGCCGTTGTTCAGCTCCAGCTGGATCTCGTCCTTCTTGAAGCCCGGCAGCTCCACGTCCACTTCGTAGCCCTCGTCCGTCTCCTTGACGTCCGTCTTCATCATGCGCTGCGCGTGCTTGCCGTACAGGGCGCGGTCGATGTTGCCAAAGCCGCGGAAGAAATCGCGGTCGAAGTCGTCAAAAACATCCATCAGGTTTTCACCAAAGATCGTAGGAAGATAAGTACTCATGATATTGACCTCCATTCATGGCCTTGCGCCGGCTGGCATATCCGCCAACCATGCGGGGCACATCTGGCCTTTGCAGGTCGGGCGTTTGTGGTCTTTGACCACCGCTCTCATCTCTGATCGCTGAATATATTATAGGTCAAAAATCAAAGAAAGTCAATAGTCTGGCGAAGATTTTTTATGTTAAGATTTGTGTTTTGGGAATTGGCCATCAAAGACACATCTCATCTTCAGCGCTTGACCAGTTCCTCACGAATAAGATTTCCCTGAAGGTCTATCTCATAGAAGTTGTCCTCAAAATCGTACAACTGAATGGAGTTTTCCCCCAAAGAAAACGCTTCTCTGCCGGTGACGGAAACAAAAATGTCTATGCCGCTGAACTCCCAGAGCTTGTTCAAGCTCTCATCCAGTTTCTCGATTTCTGTTTCTCCATGGATGATATATCCGTCCGGCACTTTGTAAATGCCGAAATTGCACCCCAGTGTGTCCAGCTTCCTGCAAGAGCGCAATGAAATGCTCGTGAGGTCCAACTGCACGACTGCATCGTTGCACAGTAGGGTCAGCACATCGTTCTCCAACAGGGCGCAGTTGCGGTCTGTGCTGTAATAATTGCAGACGAGGGCAAGGCGGGTCGTCCTATTTTTTTCCACAATGTGCATGAAAAGGCAGGCGTAGAAGCCATCGGGAGAATAATGCGAAAACGGGTCCAGACAAATATCGTATGAAGCGTTGTCCTCCCTGTCCATTTTGAACTTTGGGTCTTTTTTGATCTCGATGGTGTACGCCTCTCCGCTCAGTCTCATGCTTCTTCTCCCCTATACTCCCCCACCTCCCGCACGGTGAGCGTGTCGCCATCCACCGTAAAGCGCACGTCCACGCCGGCGAAGGGCAGGCCGTAGAGGCGCTCGGGGTCGTGCTGGTAAGACGGGCGCGGATCCTGGGCAAGGAGCGCTTTGAGGGCTTCGCGGGCGCGCTCGGGGACGACCTGCAGAAGCGTCTCCGGGAACTCCACGCGCAGGGCGTGCTCGCGCGCGGGGCCGGCAAAGCCGCCCGTGGCCTCCGGGTGGCTGTCCACGAAGGGCAGGTAGGGCTTGATGTCGTAGACGGGCGTGCCGTTGAGCATGTCCGCGCCGCGCACGCGCAGGACGGGGCCGTCCTTGCCGCCGTAGTCGATGCCCTCCAGCCGCACGCAGGAGAGGCCGATGGGATTGGGGCGGAAGGGCGCGCGCGTGGCGAACACGCCCATGCGCACATTGCCACCCAGCCGCGGCGGACGCACCGTGGGAGACCATTTTTCGCGCACGGACTGCGAAAACTGCCAGATCAGCCAGATGTGGGAAAAGCCCTCCAGTCCGCGCAGCGCCTCGGGCGAGCGGTAGGCGGGCTCGAACACCACCCGCGCCTCCAGAGCGTCCACGAGGCCGCTCTGCCGGGGGATGCCGAATTTTTCCGGGAAGTCCGTATACACGCGGGCGATGATCTCCATGGTGTTTTCCCTTTCTCTGGAAAAATTTCCCCGCATGCGCGCGCGGCGCGCGGGGCAACGTATGGGCGGAGGTGATCGAGCATGAGTCCCAAGGAACTGCTCTATGTGGAGGACGCGCTCGGCCATGAGAAGATCCTCAAGGCACAGTGCCAGCAGGCGCTGAACGAACTGACCGACCCGGAACTGAAAGGCTTCGTGCAGCAGATGATGAACGACCATCAGCAGCTGTTCAGCCAGTTCTACCAGCTGGTGTAAGGAGGGTGCCCCTGTGAACGACCGATTCATTATGGAAAACCTGCTTCTGACCACCAAGGGCGTGTGCGATCTGTATATGCACGGCGCCATCGAGTCCGCCACCTGCAATGTGCACGATACGTTCGACAAGGCGCTGAACAAGAGCCTGCGCATGCAGAGCGGCCTGTATCAGAAGATGGCCTCCAAGGGCTGGTATCCCACCCAGCAGGCCGATCAGCAGAAGATCGACCAGGTGCGGCAGAAGTTCTCCGGGCAGGCCTGACGCGGCTGAACGCCCCATGCCCGCCGTCAAGCGGCGTCGCGGGGCGCGGCGCGAAGAGCGCGAACGACCGTCATCCCCATGGCTCCGCGGCAAACGCCCGGAGCCGCTTTTCGTGGCTCGCCGGCGGGGACGGCCATTCCCGGCAAACGAGAACGGGGCAGACGCGCGCCGTCTCCGATTTACGCGCCGCCCGGTCGTTCCCGCGTTTCCGCCCTCAGAGCGGCAGCCACTGGTAGCCGACCAGACCCACCAGCCCCGCGCCGACCATGACGAGGATGGGGTCGGTCTTGGGGCGCAGGAGGAGGATGAGCAGGCCAACGGCGAAGATGCCGGCATTGAGCCAGTCCACGCCGCCCGCCGAGGTCTGCAAAGCGCCGAGGAGGATGGTCACGCCCGCCGAGGCGATGAGGGCGATGACCGCCGGACGCAGGCCGCCCAGCGCGCCGTGGATGAGGTCGAGGCTGCGGTATTTGAGATACAGTTTGGCCAGCAGCAGCGACACGATGCACGAGGGCAGCACGCAGCCCACCGTCGCCACCAGCGCCCCGGCGACGCCGGCGATGCGCATGCCCACGAAGGTGGCCGAGTTGATGGCGATGGGGCCGGGCGTCATCTGCGAAATGGTGATGATGTCGGCAAATTCCGTCATGTTGAGCCAGCCGTGCAGGTCCACCACCTGCGCCTG
>DVGE01000026.1 GCA_018712885.1 Candidatus Pullichristensenella stercoripullorum
TGCTGCACAAGAACGTGCCCAACGTCATCGGCTCGGTGACGCAGCTCATCGCCGGCGAGGGCCACAACATCGACAACATGATCAACAAATCCCGCGGCGCTTACGCCTACACGGTGGTGGAGCTGGACAAGGAACCCAGCCCGGCGCTGATGGACAGGCTGGCGGCGCTGGATACCACCTACCGCGTGCGCCTCATACTGCCCTAGAAAATCACATTCGAGGGGGCTCCCCGCGCGGGGACTCCCCTCTTTTTCGGAGGGAAACAGCCATGAAAGACAGCAACATTGCCCTGTCCACGGGGGAGATCCTCCTTCCCGCGCACGGGCTGAATTACGAGAAGTGGGCCGTGGTGGCCTGCGACCAGTTCACCGCCGAGCCGGACTACTGGCACGGCGTGGAGGCGTTCGTGGGCGACGCGCCCTCGTCTCTGCGCATCGTGCTGCCGGAGATCTATCTGGAAGAGCGCAAGCAGCGCATCCGCGAGATCCACGGCGCCATGCGCGTCTATCTCGGCAACGCCGTGCGCGTGGCCGTGCCGGACGGCTTTGTGATCACCCGGCGGCAGACGTCCTCCGGCATCCGCGAGGGCCTGCTGGCCTGCGTCGATCTTGAAAAGTACGATTTCGCCCCCAGCAGCAAGAGCCTCATCCGCGCCACGGAGGGCACCGTGCCCGAGCGCGTGCCGCCCCGCGCCGAGATGCGCGCCGGCGCGCCGCTGGAATGTCCGCACGTGATGATGCTCATCGACGACCCCGAGCATACCGTCATCGAGCCCGCCTTCGACGACCCCGGCCAGGAGCTCTACAACTTCGACCTGATGATGGGCGGCGGTCATGTGCAGGGCTGGGCGCTGGAGAACGGCCGCGCGCTGCGCGTGTTCGAGGCGCTGGCGCGCCTTCATGAAAAGAGCGACGGCCTGCTCTACGCCGTGGGCGACGGCAACCATTCCCTCGCCGCGGCGAAAAAGTGCTGGGAGGACGTCAAGGGCAGCCTCTCGGCGGCGGAATTCGACTCGCATCCGGCGCGCTACGCGCTGGTGGAGCTGGTCAACCTCCACTGCCCGGCGCTGAAGTTCGAGCCCATCCACCGCGTGCTCCTCGGCGTCGAGCCGAAGGAAGTGCTCGCCTCCATGCGCCGCAGCCGCTCCTTCAAGCGCGGCGGGGAAGATGTGCGCGTCGCCTTCGCCGGCGGGGAAGAGGGCTTTGCCACGGCGGGCCATCCCATCCGCCCCCTGCAGAACTTCCTCGACAACTTCCTCAAAAAGCACCCTGGGGCGAAGATCGACTACATCCACGGCGAGGACGCGCTGCGCGCCCTGCTTGCCCGCGAGGACGCCGTGGGCTTCATGCCCCGCGCCTTCGACAAGGCCGAGCTGTTCCCCTATATCCGTGCAAACGGCGTCCTGCCGCGCAAGACCTTCTCCATGGGCGAGGCGCGCGATAAGCGCTACTATCTGGAAATGCGGAGGATCGGGCGGTGAACCACCGCATATTCATCGTCGAGGACGACCGCGTCATCGCCGCCGCCGTCAAACGCCACATCGAGAGCTGGGGCTGCGAGGCGCGTGTGGTGCAGGATCTCCGCAACGTTGTCAAGGAGTTCGTTGCCTTCGACCCGCACCTGGTGCTGATGGACATCTCCCTGCCGTTCTTCAACGGCTACCATTGGTGCCGGGAGATACGCAATATCTCCAAAGTGCCGGTGATCTTCATCTCCTCGGCCTCGGACAACATGAACATCGTCATGGCCATGGACATGGGCGGCGACGATTTCATCGCCAAGCCCTTCGACCTGAGCGTGCTCACCGCCAAGGTGCAGGCGGTGCTGCGCCGCGCCTATGAGTTTTCCGGCATGCGCCAGCTGCTCGAATACCGCGGCGCGGTGCTCGATTTAGGCGACGCATCGCTGACCTACGAGGGCAAGCGGCTGGAGCTGACGAAGAACGACTTTCGCATCCTGCAAACGCTGATGGAGCAGCCCGGCAAGGTCATCTCCCGCGAGACGATGATGCTGCGCCTCTGGGAGACGGACTGCTTCGTGGACGACAACACGCTCACCGTCAGCGTGACGCGCCTGCGCAAAAAGCTCGAGGCCATCGGCCTTGCGGACTTCATCCTCACCCGCAAGGGCTCCGGCTACCAGCTGGGTGGCCAGGATTAGAACAGCAAAGCCCCGCTTCCGCGAAGAAACGGGGCTTCAGGATGTTGACAAAGTCAACAGACTGGCAGAGCGATGAGAAAGCCCGCAAGCAAGGAAATTTTGCCAGCGGCAAAATTTGTCGCCGAAGGCGACTGGATTTGACGATCCCGAAGGGCTCGGCAAATCCACCCCAAGGAAGCAAACTTGCATCTAAGGGAGCTTACATAGACGTAAGTGACCGCAGGATGCAAGTGCAGCTGACGCCGGAAGCAAAAATCGCCTCTGATTTTCTATTTATCAGAGCGATTTTTGCGGTTGTGGGCTTTGTCAGCGCTCTGACCGCCCTCACGAAACGTGGGGGCGGTTTTGCCGTATCCCCCTCCCGCGGGAACGGCCCGGGCGCGCCCTTCCCGCCCCAGGCATGCATGCCGCCCCTCCCTCCGTCCAGAAATTGCATTTGCTTTCCCTCCCGCTGTTATGGAATAATGGATGTACAAGGAGGGAAACATATGCTTTTCATCGCCGCGGCAGCGGTTTTCGCCCTTTCCCTGCTCTTCCCGCTCGCCTGTCTCCTTTGGCCGGCGCTGGCGGAGGCCTGGCTGGGGGCGGTGTTCGCGCCCATATGCGGCGCGCTGTCCGCCCTAGCCGGGAATTGCCCTTTCCCGTTGGCTGAGCCGCTGGCGTTGCTGCTGGCGGCGCTGCTCATCGTTCTCCTTTTCCGCGCGCGGCGTGCCGCCTGCCTGTTGCTCTCGCTGCTGTTCGCCGGCTATGCGCTTTTGTGGGCGCCGGCGTACTTTCTCCCCATGGGGCATGCCGTCCCCGCCGAGGTGAGCGCCGCGCAGCTTACGGCGCTATGCGAAGCGCTGACGCAACGCCTTAACGCACGAGGGGCTTTCGAGCTTCCCGACGACCTCGGGGCGCAGGCTTTGCGTGCCGCCGCCCTCGTCGAAACGCCCGCGCCCATCTCCGCCGCGCCCAAGCCCGCCCGCTACCCCGAATGGATGCGCGCCCTCTCGCTGGCCGGGCTCTACGCGCCGTGGACGGGCGAGGCCCTCTACGACCCCACCGCGCCGGCGGCGGGGCAGCCCTTTACCGCCGTGCACGAACTGATGCACATGGGCGGCGTCGCCGACGAGGGGCAGGCCAACATTTGCGCTTACATCGCCTGCCGGCGCTACGGCGGCGCGTTTGCCCGTTCCGCCGACCTCTGGGCGCTCAAATACGCCATGGACGCGCTGCGCCTGACGGACGCGGCGGCGTGGGAAGCCTGCCTCGCGCGCCTGTCCGCCGCTGTCCGGGCCGATTTCTTCGCCCTCGGCGGCGCGTCCCCGCCCGCCGCCGCGAATGAGGCCGCCGAAGCCTTTTTGCGCTTTGGCGGCCTCGCCAAAAAAGTTTCGAATTACAGCGCGCTGGTCGCGTGGCTGGCGGCGCGTATCGTATGAAAGCATAGAAAAACGCGCACACTGAAGTATCAGCGATGATATTTCAGGAGGAACGCACCTATATGAACGGTTTGGCAAGGCTTTCCAGCAAACTCCGCGCGCGGCGTTCGGAGCGCGAGCTCGGCTCGGGCGGGGAGCGGGACGAACGCTCGCTCGCCCGCCACATGCGCTCGCTGGCGGTGCAGCTGCATGTGGACGGCCGCGCGCGCCTTTCCTGCCCCGCGTCGCTGGCGGCGCAGACGCAGGCGCTCGCGCGCGAGGCGGGAGACGTCCTGCGGGAAAGCGCCTGCGCTACGGCGGCGCTTCAGCGCTTGCATGAGGACGCGCGCATCATGGAGGCCTGCGCCGCGCAGGCGCGTCTGGATGGCGGCGTGCGCCTGCCCGCCGTGGGCCGGTCGCCGCGCGTGCTCGTGCTCATGCGCGAGGTCGTGGCCCTGGGCGACACAGCCCTCAGCGGCGAGCGCCTGCTCCTGGCCCTGCGCGCCTTTGACGACGTGCAGGCGCTGACCATGGCCGAAGTCTGGGCCGTGCCCACCGCGCTGCGCCGCGCCCTTTCCGAAGCGTTCTGTCACAGCGCGCGCGCCGTCATCGAGCATGCCCGTGAGCGCCGCGCGGCCGAGCGCTTCGTGGAAGCGGATGACGGCGCGGGGCGCATGGGCGATTCGCCGGCCTTTTTCGAGCGCGCCCTGCAGCTCGCCGTGGAGCGGGAGCTGCCCGAGGTGCGCGCCCGCCTGGAGAGCCGGATGGCGCGCCTGGGCGAGAGCGGCGAAAAGATGATCCGCCTGGAGCACGAGGCGCAGGCGCTCCTGGCCATGCGCCTGGACAATCTCATCGGCGCCAAGCGCATGCTCGACGCCCTCGACTGGCAGAAGTGTTTCGCGGAGCTCTCCCGCACCGAGGCGGAACTGCGCGCCGACCCGGACGGCACGTATCCGCGCATGGACGACGCCTCCCGCGCCGCCGTGCGCGAGCAGGTGCAGGCCCTCAGCCGCCGCCTGCGCCTCGGCGAACAGATGGTGGCCCGGCAAGCGGCGGCGGCGGCCAGAGAGCACGGCGGCGCGCGCGGCACGGTCTGCTGGTGGCTCTATGAGGACGAGGGCCGCGCGGCGCTGGCCGCCCGCCTCGGTTCCCGCGCCCACCCGCCGCGCCTGATCCCCGACCCGCGCGGCTGCAGGCTCATCACCGCGCAGGCGCTTTGCTTCGCGGCGCTGTTTGCCGCCTACGCGCTCATCGCCCGCAGCTTCCTGGTGCTGGCGCTGGGCGTGCCGCTTGCGTGGAGCACGGCCATGCTGCTGCTGGGCCGCCTTTCCGCGCGCTTTGCGCGCCCGCGCCGGCTGCTGAAGCTCCGCCCCGAAGCGCTGGGCGGGGAAGTGCGTCTGCTGGTGGTGGTGCCGGCGCTGCTCAGCTCCGCAAAGCGCGCCCTCGAACTCTGCGACGATCTGGAAACGCTCGGCTGCCTCGACCGCGACGAAAACGCCGCTTACCTCCTTCTCGGCGACTTCCGCGACGGCCCCGCCGCCACGGAGCCGGACGACGCGGAGATACTCGCCGCCGCCCGCGCCCGCGTCCGCGCCATGAACGAGCGCGCCGGCCGGGAAAAGTACTTTTACCTGCACCGCGAGCGCAGTTTCTATGCTCCGGACCAGCGCTGGATGGGACACGAGCGCAAGCGCGGGGCGCTGATGGCACTCAATCGCCTGCTCCTGGACGCGCCGGGCGCGCGCAACGCCTTCGCCGCCGAGGGCGAAGCCTGCGACCGCCTCGCCGGGCGCTTTTCGCTGGTGGCGACGCTCGACGCCGACACCCGCGCCCTTCCCGGCTCTCTCCACGCCCTCGCCGGCGCGCTCCTGCACCCCCTCAACCGCCCGCGCACAGAAGGCGGCGCGCGCCGCGGCTATGCCATCGTGCAGCCGAATATGGAGCTCTCCGCCTCTGCGGTCAAAAACGGCTTCATCCGCCTCTTCGCTGGTTCGGGCGGCGTGGACGCCTATCCCGTCTCCGTCTCGAACCTCTATCAGGACATGACCGGCCGCGGCAGCTTTGGCGGCAAGGGCGTCTACGATGTGCGCGCCTTCATGGAGGCCGTGGAGGGGAAACTGCCCGAAGGCCGCGTCCTCAGCCACGACCTCATCGAGGGCGAACTGGCCGGCACGGCCTTTGCAGACGACATCTCCCTTTACGACGGCTTCCCGGAAACGTTCTCCGCCTATCTCAAACGCCTCAACCGCTGGACGCGCGGGGACTGGCAGCTTCTGCCCTTCCTCTTTCGCCGCGGCCTGTCCGCGCTCTCGCGGCTGAAGCTGCTGGATAACCTCTTGCGCTCGTTGGCGCTTCCGTCGCTGCTGGCGCTGCTTTTGCAGGGCATCTGGTTCGACCTGCGCCCCGCCTTTGCCCTGGGCGTGCTCTATGCCTTCCTCGACCCCCTGACGCATCTGTTCCACGCCAAGGGCGACCTCTGGCGGCGGGCGGTGACGCAGCTGGCGGCGCTGCCCTCGACGGCGGCGGCGCTCTTTGACGCGGCCGCGCGCACGCTCTTCCGCCTCGCCTTCACCAAAAAACACATGCTCGACTGGGTGACCTCCGCCGACGCCGCCGCCGGCGGCACGCGCGTGGGCACGGCCTGCCGCGTGGGAGCCATCCTCTGCGTGCCGGGGCTGCTTTCCGCCGCGTGGCTGCTGCCCTCGCTGGCGCTCATCGCCCTGTTTTTGCTCGCCCCGGGGCTGTTGCGCGACTTGCAAAATACGCCCACCGACCGCCGCGGCTCCCTGGACGCGCGGCAGCTCGGCGCGCTCACGCGGCTGGCGCGCGAGACATGGGGCTTCTTCGAGGCGCACGTCACGCCGCGGGAGAATTTTCTGCCGCCGGACAATGTGCAGATCGACCCCGCCGTGGGCGCGGCCCGCCGCACATCGCCCACCAACGTCGGCCTCTACCTGACCGCCTGCCTCGCGGCGCGTGCCCTCGGTTTCATCCGCGATCCCGAACTGCGCGAGCGCCTCGCCGCCACGGTGGAGACGCTCGAGCGCATGGAAACGTGGCATGGCCATCTCTACAACTGGTACGACATCGACACGCTGCGCCCTCTGCGCCCGCGCTACGTCTCCTCTGTGGACGGCGGAAACCTCGCCGCCGCGCTTTTGACCTGCGCTGCCTGGGTGCGCCCGCTCGACGCGCCGCTCGCCGGCCGTCTGCGCGCCCTGGCCGAAGGCATGGACTTCGCCTGCCTTTTCGACCGGGAACGCAAGCTGTTCTGGATCGGCGCGGATGTGGAGAACGATCGCCTGAGCGCGTCGCACTACGATCTGCTGGCCTCGGAATCGCGCATCCTCAGCTATGTGGCGATGATGCTGGGCCAGGTGGAGATCAAGCACTTCCGCTGTCTCGCCCGCCCCTGTGTGCGCCTTGGCAGGGAACAGGCGCTCGTCTCCTGGAGCGGCACCATGTTCGAATACCTGATGCCGGAGCTCTTTATGCGTTCGCGCCCCGGCACGCTGCTCAACGAAAGCGCCCACGCCGTCGCGCGCCTGCAACGTCGCCTGGGCGCGGCGCGGCAGCGCCCGTGGGGCGTGAGCGAATCCGGCTACTATGCCTTCGATATGCGCCTGAACTACCAGTACCGCGCCTTTGGCCTGCGCGAAGTGGCGCTGGGCGGCGGCGCGCGGCAGAGCGTAGTCGCGCCCTACGCCTCGCTGCTGGCGCTGTCTGTCTGCCCTGCAGAGGCAGCGGACAACGCGCTGGCCATGCGCGAAGCGGGATGGGCGGGGGAATACGGCTTTTATGAGGCCGCCGACTACACCGGCGCGCGCCCCGGCGAGGGGCCGAAGCTGGTCAAGAGCTACATGGCGCACCATCAGGGCATGGCGCTGGCGGCGCTGGCCAACGCGCTGGCGGACGACGCTATTTCGCGCTGCTTTGAGAGCATCCCCGAGGCCCGCGCCCTCTCCCTTTTGCTGGAGGAAAAGCCCTCCGCCCGCGTGAAACTGCGCAGGCGGCGCGAGACGCTTTCTCCCGAGAGCGCGCGGCACGCCGAAGACCGCGTCTTTCGCGCGGGGCGCGCGGAGAACCGCCTCGTGGACGCGCATCTGCTCTTTGGCGCGGGAGCGACGGCGCTGTTCACGGCCCGCGGCTGCGCGCTGTTTGCCCGCGAAGGCATCCTGGCCAACCGCTGCTTTGGCGACCTGCTCGATCCTCGCGGCGCTGTCCATCTCACGGCATATGCGGCGCGCACAGGGGAGGAGGCAGACCTCTTCCACGGCCGCGCCCGCTTCGACGCCGGCAGCGCGCATTACCAAAGCGCCGTCGACGGCGTGGACGTTGCGCTCGCCGCCGCGCTTTCGCCTGAGGACGGCTCGCTTTTCCTCGCGCTGCGCCTGCATAACGGCGCGCCGGCGGCGCGGGAACTGGAGATGACGCTCGCCTTCCCCGTGGCGCTCTGTTCGCGCGATGATTGCTGGGCGCATCCCGCCTTCCAAAGCCTTTTCGCATCCTCCGCGCGCACGCCGCAGGGCGCGCTTGTGTTCGCGCGCAGATCGGGCGGGCCGGGGCGCTCTCCCTATGCGCTTGTCGCGCTGGCGGCGGGCGGGGAAGTGACCTGGGAGACGGATCGCGCCCGCTTCGAGGGCCGCGAAGGAGACGCGCCGCGCGCGCTTTCCGGCACGCTGGGCTGTACGCTCGACCCCTGCGCGGCGCTGCGGCTGCGCGTGCGGCTGGAGGCGGGGGAGACGCGCGACGCGCACTTTGCCATCGCCCTCATTCCCCCGGAGGAGGCGGAGCGCTGGCAGGAGCGCAATGTCTCGGGAGCCGCGGGCGAGCGCGCCCGTCGCCTCGCCGCGACACAGGCGCGGGCGATGCTCGGCTTCGTCGGCCTGGGCGCCGACGCCTACCACCTGCTCGACCGCGCCGCGGCGCTTTTGTTTGACGCGCGCCTTGCCGCCCGCGCCCGCGAGGGCGAAGCCGTTTTACGCGCCAGCCGCGGCGATCTTTGGGCGCTGGGCGTGAGCGGCGATCTGCCCATCCTCTGCGTGTCCGTGGCCGGCCGCGCCCAGCTGCCGCTGGCGCGCGAGGCTGTGCGCGCTCACGATTTTTACCGCACCATGGGCATCGCCTGCGACCTCGTGCTCGTCAATGACTACGGCAACGACTACGAACAGCCCGTGCGCGACGCCCTGCGCGATATGATCGCCGCTTCGCACCTGCGCGACCGCATCGGCGCGCGCGGCGGCGTACACGTGCTCGACGGCGCGCAGCTCACGCCCGGCCAGCGGGAGACGCTTTCCTGCGTCGCGGCCCTCGCCTTTGCGGGCGGCGCGGGCTTCTATGCCCAACTGCGCGCCAGGCTGGGCGCGTTGGAATTCGGCGGCCGCGCCGCCTACCGCCCCATGGAGGCGCGCGCGATGAAACTGCCGCCCATCCAGCGCGTTCTCTTCAACGGTTACGGCGGCTTTGCCGAAGATGGTTACGCCATCGACGGATCCGAACCGACACCCGCGGCCTGGTCGAACGTGCTGGCCGGGGAAAATTTCGGCGCGATCGTCACCGAGCGCGGCGGCGGCTTCCTCTTTGGCAAAAACAGCCGCCTGGAGCGCCTCACGCCCTTTTACAACGATCCGCTGCGCGAGGGCTGGGGCCTGATGCTCTACCTGTCCGACGAGGGCAAAGGCACATACGCCCGCCTCCTGCCCGGCGAAGCGCCCCTCACGCCCTTCCGCGCCACCCATGGACTGGCTCGCTCCT
This sequence comes from Candidatus Pullichristensenella stercoripullorum, assembly GCA_018712885.1. Classification (GTDB taxonomy): domain Bacteria; phylum Bacillota; class Clostridia; order Christensenellales; family Aristaeellaceae; genus Pullichristensenella; species Pullichristensenella stercoripullorum. The sequence continues at coordinate 9,315 of DVGE01000026.1, forward strand.
GCTTTTTGAGCGGAGCGGACGGCCTGCGCTTTGAAACGACGCTCTATATCCGCCCGGACGCGGACGCCCTCGGCGTGGAAGTCGCGGTGCAAAACGCCTCCGGCAAGGCCCGCGCCTGCGCCGTCACCGCCTTCGTGGACTGGCTTTTGGGCGTGGACGCCCGCGACGCCGCCTGGCTGTACACCTGGAACGAAAACGGCGTCTGTCTGGCGCGCGGCGTCATGCCTGGCGTCGCCTATCTCGCCGCTCTCGACGCGCCGGCGGAAGCGGGCGCGGAACGCGAGGCCTTCCTCGGGCACGGCGGCGTCATGCGGCCCGACGGCCTCTTCGAAAAGCGCGGCGGCAAGCGCGGCTGGGCGCTGAAAGCGCGTCTGGCGTTGGCGGCGGGCGAGGAAGTGAAACACTGTTTCGCCATTGGCTGGGCGAGCGGCCGCGAAGAAGCCCTGAAGACCATCGCGGCGCTGCGGGAACGTCCCTCGGCGCTGGCGGAGGCGGAGACGGCGTGGCAAGAGCGCCTGCGGGCGCTGCGCGTCGAGACCGGCGACGAAGCCCTCGACCGCCTCTTGCCGTGGCTCGTCAAACAGGCCCTCGACGCCCGCGTCCGCGCCCGCGCCGGGCTCTATCAGGCCGGCGGCGCTTACGGCTTCCGCGACCAGCTGCAGGACATGCTTTTGCTCATGCACTTCGAGCCTTCTCTGGCCCGCGAACACCTCCTGCTCTGCGCGGCGCGGCAATTCGCCTCCGGCGACGTGCTGCACTGGTGGCACATGCCCTATGCAGGCGTGCGCACGCGCATCTCGGACGACCGCCTCTTTTTGCCCTACGCGGCGGCGGCCTACGTGCGTCTCACCGGCGACGCGGGGGTGCTGAACGCGCGCGTCCCCTACCTGCGCGACGTGCCCATCCCCGAGGGCAAGGCCGACTGGTACGGCCCCGCCGAAGTCTCGGAGGAAATGGGCACGCTCCACGACCACTGCATGCGCGCCTTTCGCTTGAGCGCCAGCTTGACCGGCGAACACGGCCTCGCCCGCATGGGCGCGGGCGACTGGAACGACAGCATGGACCGCGTCGGCGCGAAGGGGAAGGGGGAGAGCGTCTGGCTTTCGCAATTTCTCTCCGTGGCCGCGACGAACTACGCCGAGGTCGCCCCGGACGAGGCCGACCGCGCGTATCTCAACGCACTCGCGGCGCAGATGAACGCCGCCGTGGAGGAGTTTGGCTGGGATGGGAACTGGTATCTGCGCGCCTACGACGACGAGGGCCGCAAGCTGGGTTCAGCCTCCGCGCCCGCCTGCCGCATCGACGCCATTTGTCAGGCGTGGGCGGCGCTCTCAGACCTCGACCCCGCGCGCGTCGCCCGGGCGCTGGACGCGGCCTGGGAACAGCTCGTCGATGAAGAACACGGCCTGGTCAAGCTGCTGACGCCGCCCTTCGATCAAGACGGCTTCGACCCCGGCTATATCCGCGCCTATCCCCCGGGCGTGCGCGAAAACGGCGGGCAGTACACCCACGCGGCCTGCTGGCTGCTGCTGGCCTGCGTCCACGCCGGGCAGGAGGCGCGCGCCCACCGCCTTTTGCGGATGCTCGCGCCCACCACGCACGCCGCCACGCGCGAGGCTGCCGACCGCTACCGCGTCGAGCCCTACGTGCTGGCCGCGGACGTCTACGGCGAGCCCCCGCACGCGGGGCGCGGCGGCTGGACGTGGTACACCGGCGCGGCGGGCTGGTACTTCCAGTGCGTCCTCGCCCTGCTGGGCTACGAGCGGCGCGGCGAGGAAGTCCGCCTCCGCGCCCTGCTGGGCGACTGGCCGCAGGCGGCGGTGACGGTGCGCTTTGGAAGCAGCGAATACCGCCTCGTCTGCCGCCGCGAGGCGCGCGGCATTACCCTCGACGGCGCGAGCGTGCCCGGCGAGACCATCCGCATGCGGGACGACGGCAAGGCGCACGAGGCCGTCTTCCCGCCCCGGCAGGCGGCCATCGGCGGCGAAAAAAACACAAATGATAACATTCCGCAGATATTTTTGCGTTGACGAACGGCAAAAAACGTGCTATCATAGTTATAAATTTTTCAGGAGGCGCTGAAATGACCGCCCAGTTCTTTGCGCGCGAGGCTTACTTTTACTTTAGCTTTATCGGCTCGGTCGATAAGGCATGTTGCTGCGCGTAAAAGAACGCAAGAGAAGCACTTCGGCTTTGCAGTACATGCGCTGCAAAGCCGTTTTTTGTTGGGACGGCCGCATGGCGCGGAAGGGAGAACACCATGGTCATACTGCTCAAGGATCACGCGGATAAAAGACAGGTGGACAATCTGGTTTCCTGGCTCAAATCAATGGGCTTTGACGTACACATGTCCGTCGGCAGCAACCAGACGCTGCTCGGGCTGATCGGCGACACCTCCACCGTGGACATCGACGTGCTCAAATCGCTGGAGATCGTCGAAAACGTCAAGCGCATCCAGGAGCCGTACAAAAACGCCAACCGCAAGTTCCACGCCGAGGACACGGTGGTGGACTGCGGCGCGGGGCGCAAGATCGGCGGGGGGCACTTCCAGATCATCGCCGGCCCCTGCTCGGTGGAATCCCTGGAACAGATCACCTACGTGGCCAAGCGCGTCAAGGAGGCGGGCGCGGGCCTTCTGCGCGGCGGCGCCTTCAAGCCGCGCACCTCGCCCTACGCCTTTCAGGGCCTGCACGCCAAGGGCATCGACCTGCTTTTGGAGGCCAAGCGCGAAACGGGCCTGCCCATCGTCACCGAGATCATGGACGTGGCCACGCTGCCCCTCTTCGAGGACGTGGACGTCATCCAGGTCGGCGCGCGCAACATGCAGAATTTCGAGCTGCTCAAGGAGCTGGGCATGACGAAAAAGCCCATCCTCTTAAAGCGCGGCCTCGCCAACACCATTCAGGAGCTTCTCATGAGCGCCGAATACATCATGGCCGGCGGTAACCCCAACGTCATCCTCTGCGAGCGCGGCATCCGCACCTTCGAGACGGCCACGCGCAACACGCTCGACCTCTCGGCGGTGCCGGTGCTCCACAACCTCACGCACCTGCCCGTGGTGGTCGATCCCAGCCACGCGACCGGCGTTGCCTCGCTGGTGCGCCCCATGGCGCTGGCGGCGGTGGCCGCGGGCGCGGACGGGTTGATGATCGAGGTACACAACGACCCGGCCCACGCCAAGTCCGACGGCGCGCAGTCGCTGACGCCCGAGGCGTTTGACGAAGTCGCCGCCGCTGTGCGCGATGTGCGCAGGGTCGTGCGGGGGGAGGCGGAAGCATGAACATCGCCGTCGTCGGCCTGGGGCTCATCGGCGGCTCCATGGCCAAGGCCATCAAGCGCGCCACGCGCCACACGGTGCTGGGCGCAGACAAAAGCGAATCGGCGCTTTTGAAGGCGGAACTGCTCGGCGCCATCGACGCGCGCCTCACCGATGAAACGCTTTCCACCTGCGATCTGGTCATCGTCGCCCTCTACCCGCGCGATACGGTGGATTACATCCTCTCCCACGCCCACCTCTTCCGTCCCGGCGCGCTGGTGGTGGACTGCGCCGGCGTCAAGCGCTGCGTGTGCGAAGCGCTCTTTGGCGCGCCGGCCCTTGCGCGCGTTACCTTCATGGGCGGCCACCCCATGGCCGGGCGCGAGTTCTCCGGCTTTGATTATGCCAAGGACGACCTCTTTGAAAACGCCTCGATGATCCTCGTGCCCGCCCCGGGTACGGACGTCGCCACCGTGCAGATGGCCAAGGACTTCTTCCTCTCCCTCGGCTTCGGCCGCGTGCGCTTCTCCACGCCCAGCGAGCACGATGAGATGATCGCCCTCACCTCGCAGCTTGCCCACATCGTCTCCAGCGCCTACGTCAAAAGCCCGCTGGCGGCGCGGCACAAGGGCTTTTCCGCCGGCAGCTTCCTCGATATGACGCGCGTGGCGCGCCTCAACGAGGATATGTGGACGGAGCTGTTCTTCGACAACGCCGATATGCTCTCCCAGGAACTGGGCGGCATCATCAAGCGTCTGGAGGGCTACAAACTGGCGCTGGACACGCGCGCCACGGTGACGATGAAGCAGCTTCTGCGCGAGGGCCGCGAGGCCAAGGAAGCGCTGGACGAGTAAAGGAGGCGCGCATATGCGCACAGTGACGGTCCATTCGGGAAACCACCAGGTGCTCATCGGCCCCGGTCTGCTCAAAGAGGCGGGCGAGCGCATCGCGCAGGCCGTGCGCGGCAGGCGTTGCGCCGTGGTCACGGACGATCGCGTCGGCCCGCTCTACGCCAAAGCGCTCGTTTCCTCGCTGGAGGCGGCAGGCATCCGCGCCGACGTGTTTTCCTTCCCCAACGGCGAACAGCACAAGACGCTTGAGACCTTCGCCCGCGCCGTGGCGTTCTTCGCCGAGCGCGAACTGACCCGCGCCGACTTCGCCGTGGCGCTGGGCGGCGGCGTGGTCGGCGACCTGACCGGCTTCGCGGCGGCCTGCTACATGCGCGGCATCGACTGCGTGCAGGTGCCCACCACCTTGCTGGCGGCGGTGGATTCCTCGGTCGGCGGCAAGACGGCGGTGGACCTGCCCATGGGCAAGAACCTCGTCGGCGCCTTCCATCAGCCGAAACTGGTGCTCTGCGATACGGACGTCATCGCCAAACTGCCCCAGCCGCTTCTGCGCGACGGCGCGGCGGAGATGATCAAGTGCGGCGTTTTGCGCGATGAAGCG
>DVGE01000027.1 GCA_018712885.1 Candidatus Pullichristensenella stercoripullorum
AAGGCCGAGGGCCAGCACCATCTGGCTCTTCCACAGGGGGATGGTGTTGTTGAGGGAAGTCTGGATCTTCTCCGCCATCAGCTGGTTGCTGGACTGGATGAGGCGGATCTGCGGCGCCATCTGGATGGAGACGTTGCGGGTCAATTCCAGATCGTAGAGCTTCTTTTCAAAGCGCTCGCACTTTTCGTTCATGTCCTTGGCGGCCTGCGCGTCCTCGGGCAGCCCGCTCTTCTCGGCCTTGTCGTAGGCGGCCTTCAGATCGGTGGCGCGCACTTCCTCCAGGCGCTTTTTGCCGGCGGCGATGTACATGGAAAGTTCCTTGAAGTAGGTCAGGTTCTGCTCGTAGAGGCGGTCGAGCATGGCGATGTCCTTGAGAAGCTGCACCTGATGCTGTTCGAGACCTTCGCAGATTTTGTCCACATTGACCTCGGCCTCGTCGTAGCGGGTCTTGAGCAGCTCGACCTTGCTGACCTGATGCTTGAACCAGCCGAAGATGCCCTTTTTCTCCTCCTCGTCGGCGGAGAAGCCCTTCAGCTCGGTGACAAGGTTGGCGATCATGTCGCCCACTTCGTCCAGATCCTTGGTCTTGACGTTTTCCAGCGCCGTGTCGGAGAACTCGGCGATGCCCTGCTGGGCGTTGGCGCCGTAGGAGAACACCAGGTTGGTGTCGGTGACGTCGATCTGCTTGGAGAACTCGTCGATCTGCGCCTGCTCCTCGGGGGTGAACACCGGCTCCTGAATGGCCTCGGGCGCGGCGGGCGTCTCGACCGCGGTCTGTGCAGCGGGGGAGGCGGTTTCGACGGCAGGTTCCGCGGCGGGAGTAGGGTTCAGGGTGAGCTTGATCTCAGGCATGGGTTTGCTCCTCCTCATTTTTTTTCGGAGCCGTTGCAGCCGGCGCGCTCTGCGGGCGGATGCCGTCAGAAGCCAGCATGGTCTCCAGCACGTCTATATCGGTCTGTATGTCCATCGCCTCATGGCGATAGAGGCTGTCCAACTGCCGCTCGAAGGCGACGGCGATCATTTCCAGGCTGTTTTCCACCACGGTCATCGCCCCGCGGACATTTTCGCCCTGCGAACCGCTCTCGCCCAATTCGCGGTACTGCGTGAGCAGCTTGTCCGCGGTGGGAAGGTAGTAGTTCATGAAGCGGCGCACCTCGCCGGCGCGCGAGGGTTCCTTTTCGAGGATGTCGAAGATCTTGCCGCCCGCCTCGGTCATGCGTTTGAGGCGCGCGGAAATGGCTTCGTCCTCGATGGCGGCGTCGGCCTCGCGCAGGTTGCGCAGCGCGGAACGGCCCTCGGCGATCTGAGCGTTCACCGCCTCGTCGCCGCTGTCAGGCTTTGCGTCCACCTCCACGGTGCGGCCGGGGAGGAAGATGCTGGAAACGATGTACGCCGCCAGAGAGACGCAGGCGGCGATGATGATGCAGATGAGCTCATAGATCGGCGCGAACAGGCCGAACAGTATCCAGATGAGCGCCGCCAGATAGATCGGTATGGCGGATTTGATCTTGATGGTCTTCACGCAGGCACCTCCGCTGCAGATGCAGATGATGAAAGTTTGTCCCCAAACGGCTATTTTAGCACCAGCTCCACCGGGCAATGGTCGCTGCCCATGATCTGGTCGTGGATGGAAGCGGACGCCAGCCGCTCTTTGAGCCGCTGACTGACGACGAAGTAGTCGATGCGCCACCCCGCGTTGCGGCTGCGCGCGCCGCCGATGTAGCTCCACCAGCTGTACGCGCCGGTTCTGTCCGGGTAAAAGTAGCGGAAGGTGTCGATGAACCCCGCGCCCAGCAGTTCGGAAAACTTGCCGCGCTCCTGATCGGTGAAGCCGGCGTTGAAGTGGTTGGTCTTGGGGTTTTTGAGATCGATCTCCTCGTGCGCCACGTTGAGGTCGCCGCAGAGGACGACCGGCTTTGTTTCATCGAGCTTTTTCAGGTAGGCGCGGAAATCGTCCTCCCAGCGCATGCGGTAGTCGAGGCGGCGCAATTCGTTCTGCGAATTGGGGGTGTAACAGCAGACGAGGTAGAGATCCTCAAACTCGCAGGTGATGACGCGCCCCTCGTGGTCGTGCTCGTCCACGCCGATGCCGAAGGTGTGGGAAAGCATGGGAACACGCGAGAGCACCGCCGTGCCGGAATAGCCCTTTTTCTCGGCGGAGTTGAAGATCGCCTCGTATCCCGGCAGCACCTCCGTATAGTGCTCCGGGCTCATCTTGATCTCCTGCAGACAGATGACGTCCGCGTCCAGCGCCGCGACGCTTTCCACGAAGCCCTTTTTCAGGCAGGCGCGCAGGCCGTTGACGTTCCAGGATACCAGCTTCATGTATTTCCCTCCATTGCCGTTATATTGTAACAGAAGTTTGTGAATTTTGCTAGATGAAAGTCGCATTTTCGCCGCATGGAACGGAAAATTTGCTTGACGAACGCGCACGCCTGTCGTATAATAGCGCCAAGGACGATGACCGGGAGGGAAAAGCCCGATCTGTGCCCAAGAGACCGGCGGTCAAAGGCTGCGAGCCGCCGGGGCGCAGGAGCTTTTCGGTGCGCCCGCGAGTCTCTGCGCTGAACGAAGTAGGCGCGGACGCTTGCCACGTTACGGCCAGGAGCAAAACGCAGAGTGGGACCGCGGCCACGCCTCTGTCAGGGGGCGAGCCGCTTTTTCATGGAAACGGAGGGAACGGCATGCAGATATTCAACACCATGACGCGCAAAAAGGAGGAGTTCGTCCCCGTCCACGAGGGCAAAGTCGGCATCTACGCCTGCGGCCCGACGGTGTACAACTACTTCCACATCGGCAACGCGCGCCCCTTTATCATCTTCGATACCCTGCGGCGCTTTCTCAAGCACATGGGTTACGATGTGACCTTTGTGCAGAACTTCACGGACATCGACGACAAGATGATCCGCCGCGCCAATGAGGAACACACCACCGTGGACGCCATCGCCGAAAAGTACATCGGCGAATACTTCAAGGACGCCGAAGCCCTGGGCGTGATGAAGGCGGACGTGCATCCCCGCGCCACCAAGCACATCGGCGAGATCATCGCCCTGATCAAAAAGCTCGAGAATAAGGGCCTTGCCTATGAGGTCAACGGCGACGTCTACTTCGACACGCAGGCCTACCGCTCCAGCTACGGCAAGCTCTCCGGCCAGAACCTCGACGACCTGGAGAGCGGCGCGCGCGTGGAGGTGGGGGACCTGAAGCGCCATCCCATGGACTTCGCCCTCTGGAAGGCGCAGAAACCCGGCGAGCCGGCGTGGAAGAGCCCGTGGGGCATGGGCCGCCCCGGGTGGCACATCGAATGCTCGGCCATGAGCATGAAGTACCTCGGCGAGACGTTCGACATACACTGCGGCGGCGTGGACCTCATCTTCCCGCACCACGAAAACGAGATCGCCCAGTCCGAGGGCGCGACGGGCAAGCCGTTTGCCAAGTACTGGATGCACAACGGCCACATCAACGTGGACAACAAGAAGATGTCCAAGTCCGCGGGCAACTTCTTCACCGTGCGCGACATCGTGCAGGAGTTCGACCCCGAGGCCGTGCGCCTGTTCATGCTCTCGGCGCATTACCGCAGCCCCATCAACTTCTCGCGCGACCTCATCATTCAGGCGAGCAATTCTCTCGAACGCCTCTACACGGCGCGCAACACCGCCCTGTTCAACCGCGACCACGCCCCGCAGCGTCCGCTCAACGAGGCCGAAACTGCCTTCAAGGAGCGCTGCCAAAAGGCCGTGGAGGCCTTCGACGCCGCCATGTCGGACGACCTCAACACCGCCGACGCGCTGGCCGCCATCTTTGAGCACGTGCGCGACATGAACACCACCCTCACCGCCGACAGCGCCGTGGAAGCCATCGACGCCGGCCTCGACGCCCTCAAGACGATGACGGACGTGCTCGGCATCCTCCGCAAGGACTACGATGCCACCCCCGCCGAGGTCAAGGAACTGGTGGAAAAGCGTGCCGCCGCCAAGAAGGCAAAGGACTTCGCCGAGGCCGACCGCCTGCGCGACGAAGTGCTGCAAATGGGCTATGTCATCGAGGACACGCCCAAGGGCCCCAAGGTCAAAAAGGCGTAAAAAACGAAAATGAACGGCGCGGCCATTGCGGTCGTGCCGTTCGCTCCCCAAAGACTGCCGGCGGAAACGCGAGGACGCCATTCAGGGAAGGGGGCGTGCAACATGACGGTCAGCGTCCTTGAAAAATTATCGGTAGAGGAAATCATTTTCATTTATGCGCTGGTCTGGATAGGAACGATGATGTTCTTTACGCTCGACATGCTGCGAACCATCTTCGCGTCCGCCACTGGCAAGCACAGGCGGCAGTATCTGCAAAACTGCACGCTCGTGCAGCGGATCTGCAAAACCTACATCCCCAAGATCACGCGCTACCGCTACAAGCTGTCTGTATACCTCGTATGCGATCATATCGCCGGGATGGCCGCGACGTTCCTCCTGCTCATCCTCTGCCTTTTGTGGAAAGCGTTCGGCGTCGGGCTCGAGGATGTCATCAAGTGGTATGCTGCCGTGGTCATGGCGACCGTCTTTTTGCCGCCGTTCGCATTGTCTTTCATCCTCACCCGTTATCCGGATGGCCATCCACGCTATGTGTTCGATTTGGGCGGAAAGTGGTTTAACGAGAGAAAATGGGTGGAGCACAAAAGAGCGCTCCTGCGCGAAAAGCGAAAAGGACTGCTGCTCACCCCGGAAGCGTTTGCCATGCTGAACAACCAAAAGAAGCCGGACAAATAGCCTGACTTCTTCATAGCGTCGATGAACGGCGCGGCCATTGCGGTCGCGCCGTTTTCATCGTTTACAGCACGTAGTAAAACAGCACGATGTCCGCGTAGTGCCCGTCCTTCATGAGAAACCCTCCCGGCACCTCGCCGATGCGCTGAAAACCCAGCTTTTCGTAAAGGTGCAGGGCGCGGCGGTTCTCCTTGACTACGGCGTTGAACTGCATCAGCCGAAAGCCGAGCGTCGCCGCCGTTTGCAGACAGTGCCGCACCAGCGCCTCGCCCGCGCCCCTGTCCCGCGCGCCGCGCTCCACGGCGTAGCTGGCGTTGGCGATGTGGCCGCAGCGCCCCTCGTTGTTGGGGTGGAGGATGTAGAGGCCGACGACCTCGCCGTTTTCCTCCGCCACGGCGGTGAAACTCTGCGCGGCAAAGAACGCCCGCGCCGTCTCAGGCGTCAAAAGGTCGAGCTGGGGGAAGGCCACGCCGTCCTCCACCACCTGGTTCCAAATGAGCATCATGCGCGGCAGGTCTGCCTCCGCGCAGGCGCGCACGTTCATGCCTCGTCCTCCCCGTCCGTATAGAGCCTGTAAAGGTCGTAATACACGCCGCGCTTTGCCATCAATTCCGCGTGGGTGCCCTGTTCGACGATGCCCTTTTCCGTGAGCACGAGGATGACCTGCGCGTTGCGGATGGTGGTCAGGCGGTGGGCGATGGTGAAGGTGGTGCGCCCGCGCATCAGCTCTTCCAGGGACTTCTGCACGATGCGCTCGCTCTCGTTGTCCAGCGCGCTGGTGGCCTCGTCGAGGATGAGCACCGGCGGGTCCTTCAAAAACACGCGGGCGATGGAGATGCGCTGCTTCTGTCCGCCGGAGAGCTTGAAGCCGTGTTCGCCGACGTAGGTATGGTAGCCGTCCTCCAGCCCCATGATGAACTCGTGCGCCCCGGCGCGTTTGGCGGCCTCGACCACCTCTGCGTCCGTGGCCGTGGGGCGGCCGTAGCGGATGTTGTCGATCACCGAGCCGGAGAAGAGATGCACGTCCTGCTGCACCACGCCGATATGCCCGCGCAACGAGTGCAGCGTGTACTTGCGCACGTCTTCGCCGTCGAGGAGGATACGCCCGGACGTGACCTCGTAAAAGCGGGGGATGAGGCTGCACAGCGTGCTCTTGCCGCTGCCGGAAGGCCCGACCAACGCCACGCTCTCGCCGGCGGGCACGTGCAGGTTGATGTCCGTGAGCACGTTTTCGTGGCCTTCCTCGTAGGTAAAGCTGACGTGGTCGAAGGTGATGTCGCCCCGGACGTCCTCCACGTCCACGGCGCCCGGTGCGTCGTCGATCTCCACCGGCACTTCCATGACCTCGATGAAGCGCTCGATGCCGGTCAGGCCGCGCATGAACTGCTCGGAAAACTCGACCAGACGGCGGATGGAGGTAAGCAGCGTCTGCACGAACAGTATGTAGGCGATGTAGTCCGCGGCGGTGATGCCGCCCTCGCCGCGGATGAGGAACAGCGCGCCCAAAAGCACCACGACGATGAACATCAGCCCGTCGAACAGCCGCGTCACCGAGTGGAAGCCCGCCATGTTGTGGTACATCATGCGCTTGATGCGCAGAAAGCCGCGGTTGCCCTCGGCGAACTTCTCCTTTTCCAATTCCTCGTTGGCAAACGACTTGACCACGCGGATGCCGGAGAGCGTGTCCTCCACCTGGGCGTTGAGTTCGCCCAACTGGTGGCGGGACTCCTTGTAGGTGGAGCGCATGCGCCGGGAAAAGCGGATGGAGAAGTAGATCATGAAGGGGAAGATGGCGAAGATGATGAGCGTGAGCGGCACGTTGATGGTCAGAAGGATGATGAACGCCACCACCACTTTCAGAGAGGTGATGAACACCTCCTCCGGCGTGTGGTGGGCAAACTCCGTCACGTCAAACAGGTCGGTGGTGATGCGCGACATGATCTGGCCGATCTTGGTGTTGTCATAATAGGAATTGGACAAGCGCTCCAGATGGGCGAACATGTCCCTGCGCATGTCCGTTTCGATGCGCGAACCCATGACGTGGCCGATGGACTGCATGTAGTAGTTGGAGGCCGCGTCGATCACGCGCAGAAGGATGTACGCCCCGCCCAGCAAAAGCACGGGCCGGATGGTCAGCGTCTCCGCCGAGCCGGTGAAATAGCGCACGATCAGCGGCAGCGCCAGATCGCACAGCGTCGTCAGCGCCGCGAAAAAGAGGTCCAGCGCCAGCGTGCGCGAATAGGGCCGGAAATAGGGGAGGATACGCCGGATGAGCGCGGCGTTCTCGCGCATCGTGCGCTTGTGTGCCATATTGTCTTTTGCCATATCTGCACCTCCGCAAAACGTGCCATCCTTATCATAGGAAGCGGGGGCGGGAAAGTCAAGTTAAGGCTTTGCACATGCCCCCTCCAAGGCTTGACAAGCGCCGAAGATGCGCCTAAAATGAAGAGAAGGTGGTGAGAAAGATGCCCTCCGGTCTGCGCGCCAAGCTGCAAGCGATCGCCCCGGGAAACGCCGCAAAAGCGGCGATGCAGGAGCGCGGCGGCCTCGTCGTGCGAACGAGCCGGCGCGAGGCGCCCGAGGGTCTGCTCTCCCTGCCCGCGCGCGGCCTGGAACGGCTGGGGGCGGGGGAGGGCTTTTCCGTGGAAAAGTGCCTCTTTCTCGATACCGAGACCACCGGCCTGTCCGGCGGCGCGGGCACGCTGGCCTTTCTTGTCGGCGCGGCGTGGGTCGAGGGGGACGAGCTCGTCACCGAGCAGTACATCCTCGGCGATCACAGCGACGAGCCGGAGATGCTTGTCCGCCTGGGCGAGCTTCTAAAGCGCTTCGACACCGCCGTGACCTTCAACGGCAGGACGTTCGACATGCCGCTGCTGGAAACGCGCTACACGCTCTGCCGCCTGCGCGACCACTGGCGCGCGCTCGACCAGCTCGACCTTTTGTATCCCGCGCGGCGGGTGTGGAAATTGCGCCTGCAGTCCTGTCGTCTGTCCAATTTGGAAGCGCGCGTGCTGGGCGTGCGGCGCGAGAACGACCTGCCCGGCAGCGAGGCCCCGGAGCGCTTCTTCCGCTATTTGCAGACGGGCGACTTTTCCCTGCTGGAAGAGGTCATCGACCACAACCTGCAGGATGTCGTCACCCTTGCGGTGCTGCTCATCAAACTCGCGCGGCTCTTTGACGCGCCGCTTTCGGCGCAGGACAGCCGCGACCGTTACAGCCTCGGCAGGGCGCTGGAAAAGCGGGGCGACGCGCAGGCGGCGGAGGTCTACGCCCTCTCCCGCGACGTGCCGGAGGGCAGTTATCGCCTCTATATCCTCTACCGCCGCGCCGGGGAATGGGAGCGGGCGCGCGCCGTGCTCGAGGCTATGGTGCGGAAAAACCAGATGGGGTACATCCCCCACATAGAGCTGGCCAAGCTCTATGAACACCACGACAAGAACTGCCGCCGGGCGCTCTTTTATACGAAGATCGCCCTGGCGATGTGCGAAGGCCCGGAGCGCGCGGCCATACTCCACCGCCTGGGCCGCCTGGAGCGCAAATTGTCCGAAGGAGGAAACAAACCGTGAGCATTTTTGGAGGCAACCCGGCCGTAAAAGCGGGCAACCACGCCTACCGCTGCCATGTGGACGGCAACAAACTTCTCGAGGCGGGGAAGACGGAAGAAGCGCGCGCCAAGCACGACGAAGCGCTCAAATACTACGCCCAGGCCTATGAAGCCGGCCTCGACCGCGTGGGCATGCTGATGTCCTACGGCGTGCTGCTCATGCGGCGCGGCGAGTACGAAAAGGCCAAGGAAGTCTACCTGCGCGTCCATTACAAGCCGGGCCTTTCCAAGGAAGACCGCTTCGACCTGCGCAACAACTACGCCATCTGCCTCTGGCGGCTGGGCAAATTGGACGAGGCCATCGCCACCATCAAGCGCGCGGCGGCGGACAACAAGACCACGCTGGTCTATACCACGCTGGGCCTTTTCCTCATCCTCAAAGCCGACCAGACCGGCGATTTTTCCGAGGCCGTCGCCTTTAACAACGAGGCTTATGATTACGACGACGAGGACCCCGCCATCCTCGACAACATCGGCTTTCTGCATATGACCATGGAAGAACACGCCCGCGGGGAGGGCGACGCGGAAAAGGTCAAGGCCGAGCGCAAGCTGGCCTATGATTTCTTCACCCGCGCCCACAAACTCAAACCCCGCCAGATCACCACGCTCTACTATCTGGCAAAGATGCTCGAGGAGGACGGGCAGAAGGAGCGCGCGAAGGAATTCATCGACGCTGCGCTGGCGGGAACGTTTTCTTCCATTTGCCCGGTCTCCCGCGAGGACGCCGAGGCGCTGCGCGACAGGATCGAGGGAAAGGGACGCGGTTGACCGCGCCCTTTTTGCATACAAAGTTGGGGGGATCGGGAAATGAAGAGGACGCTCACGATGCTTCTGTGCCTGCTTTGCTGCCTCGCGGCCGCGGCGCCCGCACTGGCGGCGCAGGACTACGAATGGACGGCGGACGACTACGTCTGGACGATGCGCAGCAAGCGCGTCAACGGCGTGCCCATTGGCGACGCCATCGAGTACGCCTACCCAAACGCCGAATGGGAGGCGTTTTCGACCGGCGGGGACATCTACGGCCGCTGCAGCGGCGGCGCGGAAGGGGACAGCTTTTCGTTCTTCGTGCGCTTTTTGAACGAATTCAGCTTTGAGTTCACCGGATGCGAGCGCAACGGCGTGGAGCAGGAAAACCCCTCGCAGTTGACGCTGGAGGCGCTGCAGGCCTATGCGGAGGATCACGGCTGCGATGCCTGCGCCGGCCTTGGCTATACGGACGCCTGCATGAACTGCGCCGGCTCCGGCTTCGCTTTCGGCAAGCAATGCCTGGCCTGCGGCGGCAGCGGGCGCTATCTCTGCAAGACCTGCAGGGGCTACGGCGTGATGACGAACGATTACACCCGCGCCTGCCCCTTCTGCGACGGCAGCGGCGAATGGGGGGCCTGTCCCACCTGCGGCGGCAGCATCTACGTTTTGCAAAACGGCATGCTGCTCATGTGCTCGAACTGCCTCGGAAGCGGCGTGGACACCTGCCCCTATTGCAGCGCGGGCGGCATCGCCACGGGGTATCTGGTCAACAGCTGAGCGGGCTGGAAATGCCGGTTGCTGCGGCGGCGGGAATGTGCTATCATGGGATCGTGTCGCAGGACATACAACAAGCGAAAGTCCACATGGGGGGCGAAACAATGAAAAAGATCGTTATCCTGGGCGCCGGAAAGATCGGCAGGGGATTCGTGGCGGATGCGTTCGCCGCGGGCGGCTACAAACTCGTCTTTGCGGACGCGGACGCGGCGCTGGTAAAAGCGCTGCGGGAGCGGGGGCATTACACGCTGCGCAACGTCCGTTCGGCGGACGAACAGGAGACAAAGGTGATCGGGGATTACGAGGCGCTGCACATCGACGACGAGCGCCTGGTGCCGGAGATCATCGAGGCGGGGCTGGCGGCGGTCGCCGTCTTCCCGAACGACTTTCCCGGCGCGGCGAAGATCATCGCCGAAGCCCTGACCAGCAAGCACGCGCGGGGCGACGCCTCCGCGCTGGACGTGCTCGTGATCGCCAACCTTGCTAACGCGCAGAGGATCTTCGCCGACGCCGTCCGTCAGGCGCTGCCCGCGCAGCTGCATGAGTTCATGGAAAAGACGCTAGGCGTTTGCGCTACAGTCGCGGCGCGCGTCGCCGTGCGGCCCACCGGGCGGATGCTCGATGAAGACCCGCTCGCCGTGCTCACGGACGGCTGCGACGTGCTGCCGGTGGAGCGGAAGTTCAAGGGCGAGTGCCCCGCCTGTCCCATGCTCGAATATCACGATTCTCTGGACGCGCTCGCGGCGCGCAAGCTCTACACCTGCAACATGGCGCACGCGGCCAGCGCCTATCTGGGCGCGAGCAAGGGCTGCGCCACCATCTGCGAAGCGCTCAACGACGCGCAGATCGAGCAGATCGTGCGCGGCGCGCTGGATGAAGCGCTGGAAGGCTTTGTCCGCGAAGGAACGTTCGCCGCGGAAGACAAGGCCGCCTGTATCGACGGCGTTATCCGCAAGTTCCAGAACCCGGTCATCGGGGACACGCCCGCGCGCGTCGGCGCCGACCCCAGGCGCAAATTGCGCGGCGAAGGCTGCATCGTCGGCGCCATGCGCATGGCGCGCAACAACGGCGTCTATCCGTACTACCTCAGCAAGATCGCGGCCTATGGCCTGCTGTTTGCCCAGCCGGGCGACGAAGGCGCCGCGGAGGTCCGCGCCTTCGCCATGCAAAACGGCGTAGAAGCCGCTGTCCGCAAGTATATGGAGCTTTGGGAGCCGGATCTGATCTACGCGGTCAAGCGCCACTATCTGAAGGCGGACGGTCGCTTCGTGGCGGAGGACGCACGCCGCGTCCGCTTCCTGCGCCGCGCCTACGAGACCGGCTTTTGCAGCGAAAAGCAGTATCGCGGCTGCGCGCAGGGCACGCTGATCGCTTTGGAGACGTTGACGGGCATCGGCAACAAAGACCTCTTCCGCGCCGCGACGGGCATGTCCGGCGGCATGGCGCTCTGCGGCGACGGCGTTTGCGGCGGTTATTCGGGCGGTCTGCTGTTCATGAGCTATATCAAGGGCCGCGATCTTGACCGCATCGCCATCGACGGCGACAAAGTCAATCAGTACATCGCCTACGACGCGGCGCAACGCCTGCACGACCACTTCATCGCCTGTTTCGGAAGCCCTGTTTGCATGCGCATCCACGAGGGCATGTTCCGCGGCGAGCACTACATTTTGCGCACCAAGGCGCGCCGCAACGAGTTTGAAGATGCCGGCGCGCACACCATCGTCTGCACCACGGTGGTCGCCCTCGCCGCCTCCTGGGTCGCCGAGATCATCCTGGATATGGGCCTGTACGAGCTTAAAGAGGATTGACGCGGAAGCGAAATATTCAGGCCGTTGACGATCCCGGTCAACGGCCTGCGTTTTTCTTGATGCTTCTATGTTCCCATTTCTTCGGTCGGGGCCTTGAAGTCCACCTGCGGAAGTTCTTCCAATGTGGAAATGCCAAAATGCCGCAAAAAGGCGTCCGTCGTGCGGTAGAGGATGGGCCGCCCCAGCGCCTCGCGCCGCCCGGCTTCCTCGATGAGGCCTTTGGCAAGCAGCGCCTGCACGGAATAGTCGCACTTCACACCGCGCACCTGCTCGATGTCCGACTTCGTCACCGGCTGGCGGTAGGCGATGATGGACAGCGTTTCCAGCACCGCCTGCGAGAGCGGCCGCTTTTCCAGCGGCTGCAAAAACGCCTCCACCTGCGGCGCGTACTCCGGGCGGATGGACAAAAACACCTCGCCGCCCGAGCGGTTGAGCTGCAGGCCGTGGCTCTCCAAGGAAAGATGGTCGGCAAGCTCGGTAAGCGCCGTTTCCATCTCCGATGCCGTCATGTTCATCGAATGGGCCAGGTCTTCCACGCGCACCGGGTCGCCGGAAACAAAGAGGATGGCCTCGATGACCGCGCACAGTTCCTTCATGCAAACACCTCTGCGTAAGACATCAAATTTATTATAGAGAAGCGCCCGCGCCTTGTCAAGCGCGCTTTATGGCGAATGTTTCCGCGGAAAAAACGTAAAATCTCCGCTTTTTTGCCGAAATTTGCCCAAAACTGCTACCAAGCCGGCGCGAAACAAGGTATAATGGACACATCCCTTTCAAGGAGTGATGCGCATGCCAGGAGCTCATCCGGCGATCGAGCTGCAAGGGCTGACCAAGACCTTCGGCTCCATCGTCGCCAATAAGGACATCGACCTGACCGTGTACAATGGCGAGATACTGGCGCTGCTGGGCGAAAACGGCTCCGGCAAGACCACGTTGATGAATATGCTCTCCGGCATCTACCGGCCGGACGCGGGGCATATCCGCGTGAACGGCAAGGAAGTGCATATCCGCTCCCCGCACGACGCCATCGCCCTGGGCATCGGCATGATCCACCAGCACTTCAAGCTCGTGGACGTGCTTTCCGTGCAGGACAACATCGTGCTGGGCACTACGGGGCACTACGCCAACCGCAGGCAGCTCGCCCGCGAGATCGGCAATCTGTGCGACCGCTTCGGCCTGCACATCGACCCCGCGCGCAAGATATATTCCCTCTCCGTCAGCGAAAAGCAGACCGTGGAGATCCTCAAGGTGCTCTACCGCGGCGCGCGCACGCTGGTGCTGGACGAGCCCACCGCCGTGCTCACCCCGCAGGAGATCGAGCGCCTCTTCGCCATCCTTCGCAAGATGCGCGACGAGGGCTGCGCCATCATCATCATCACCCACAAGCTCAACGAGGTGCTGGAGATCTCCGACCGCGTGACCATCCTGCGCAAGGGCCACTGTATCGGCACGGTGAACACGAAGGAGACCACCGCCCGCGAACTGACCGAGCGCATGGTCGGCGCGGCGGTGGATCTCTCCATCCATCGCCCCGAACCTCTGCGCGACGCGCCGATGCTGGACGTGCATCACCTGACCGTGGTCAACGCCGACGGCGTCAAGGCGCTGGACGACGTCAACTTCTCCATCGCCTCCGGCGAGATCCTCGGCGTGGCGGGCGTGGCCGGCAGCGGCCAGAAGGAGCTTTGCGAGGCCATCGCCGGCCTGCAGCCCATCGCCGGCGGCGCCATCCTCTGCCAGCACGTTTCGCTGGAGGGCCTCTCCCCGCGCGAGATCATCCGCCGCGGCGTGTCCATGTCCTTCATCCCCGAAGACCGGCTGGGCATGGGTCTGGTCGCCTCCATGGGCATGGTGGACAACATGCTGCTCAAGGAGTACCAGAACCAGGCCGGCGCTCTGGTGGACCGCGCCCCGGCGCGCGACCTTGCCAACAAACTGGTCAAGGAACTGAACATCTCCACCCCCAGCATCCATACGCCCGTGCGCAAACTCTCCGGCGGCAACGTGCAAAAAGTGCTGCTCGGCCGCGAGATCGCTTCGAACCCGCGCATACTCATCACCGCCTATCCCGTGCGCGGCCTGGACATCAACTCATCCATGACCATCTACCGCATGCTCAACGAGCAAAAACAGAAAGGTGTGGCCGTGCTCTACATCGGCGAAGACCTCGACGTGCTGCTCGAACTGTGCGACCGCATCATGGTGCTGTGCGGCGGCAAGGTGACGGGCATCGTCCCCGCGCAGACGGTCACCAAGGAACAACTGGGCCTGATGATGACGGGCGCTTCGATGGAGGAGGCGATGCAAAATGGCTAAGGGCTTTTCCCTGCGCGTGACCCGGCGCGCGGATATCTCCACCGGCAAAGCCTGGCTGGTGCGCCTGTGCGCCATATTGCTGGCGCTGTTGACCGGCGGCGTGTTCGTGGCCATCCTCGGCTACGATCCTCTGGCCGTCTATCGGGAGATGAT
>DVGE01000028.1 GCA_018712885.1 Candidatus Pullichristensenella stercoripullorum
TCTGCACTTGCGCGGCGACGTGACCACCAAGCGCTTCGAGGCCGTCTGGAACGGCGCTTCCGGCGATCTCACCCAGCGGGCGGGCGCGACCGTCCACGCGGACCGCATCGCCATCCGCAACGCCGCCAACATCGGAACGGAAGAAGAGAGGCTCAACGCCTCCGTGCTGCCGGACGGTGTCGAGGCCCTCGAAGCCTCCGGCGACATCTGGGCGACGCTGGCGCTGCGCGCCTCCGGCTACGCGGTCGCGCCCATGGGCGTCATCGAAACGGCGGGCGATGTGAACATCGAGTTTATCAACGCCTCCCAAAACTACGCCTATTCGCAGGATGTGACCTTCGAGCGCCTCGCGGGATGCAACATCACCCTCTGGCTGGATCGCTTCCTGTCGCTCACCGGCGCGCAGGGCGGCACGGCGGTGGAGATCGACGCCGAAAATGACCTTTCCATCTTCCTCAGCGAGATCTCCGTGCTCACCACCATCGGCACGCGGGAAGACCCGCTCGCCATCTCCGTGGGCGGCAAGTTCCACGCCGCCGCCTTCGACGAGGACGGCAACATACTCGACGCGGACTTCAAGTTCTTCCTCGAAGTGCCGGAAGGCGACCTCGACGCCACGCCCACGAGCATGAAGCTGTGGACGCTGGACATGCCGCTCTACATCAACGTGCAAAATGGCAGCCTCACCATCGGCGACATCGCCGCCAATGGCGCCATACTGCGCGCCAGCGGCGATATGACCATCGGCAACGTCTCCCTCGCCGTCCATACCGAGTCCTACGACGTCTGGGCCGGCGGCGACCTGCGCATCGCCAGCATCACGCTTGACAGCATCGTCTCCGGCGACCTGCGCTTTGTCGCGGACGGCGACCTCAGCGTGGAAAACGGCCTGACCACCTTTACGCCCGTCACGCTGCAGGCCGGCGGCGACGTCTACCTGCGCGGCCAGGCGAGCGTGCAGCCGGGCGGACATCTCACCGTGCTTGCCGGAGGCGACGTCTACCTTGACGACCTCGTCAGCAAGCACCAGACCACCATCGACGCCTCGGGCGACATCATCGCCGGCAGCACCTGGGTCTGCGGCGCGGCGGAAATGACCGCGCAGGGCGTATTCACCGCCGAAAAGCTCCACTTCCGGCGCGAGTACGCGCAGGTGGATCACGATCTGCGCATCATTGTCGCCGGGGACGTCTCCATCGGCGAACTGATCGTCGATTACGGCGACTTCTACCTCGGATCCACGGGCGGGAATATCGACGTGGACGCCTACTCCGTCCACATTTTCGCCACCGGCGGCCAGTTTGCCCTCGAAGCCCCGCAGGGCAGCGTGACCATGCGCTCCGGAAGCGCCCTGAGCGTTGACGGCTTCACGCCGGGCACGCTCTCCGGCTTCGAGGCCACCGCGCGCATCCACGCGGGCAAGGACGTCGACCTCTCCGCGGACGGCGCGATCTTCCTGGACGGCCCCTTCGGCTTTGCCCTCGACATCCTCTCCGACGCCGGCGCGATCCGCCTGGGCAGCATCGACAACAGCTCCCAGGTCTACGACCTGCGCCTCAGCTTCACCGGCGACGCCACCATCCGCGCCCTTACATACAGCGGCTACCTCATGGGCAGTGAGGGCACGCTGCGCTTGACTGCCACGGGCGACCTCACCATCGAGGAAACGCTGCGCTTCCGCGCCCCGCTGGCCGTGGACGTGGCCGGAACATTCGCCGTGGCCGCGCTCGAGGGCGACAGCGCCGCCATGGACGTGCGCGCGAAGAACATCCGCTTTGGCAGCGCCAACATCACCCTCAGAGGCGCGGGCAGCATCGTCGCGGACGAAGAATTCTCCGTAAACGACTTCTACTATTGCGGTTACAGCTATGACGCGCTCGACATCCGCGCCGCGCGACAGGCGGACACGATCACCAGCTTCGGTGTCTACAACGGGGATCTGACCTTCGCCATCGAAGAAGGCGACCTCCGCGCCGATTACGTGAACATCGAAAGCGGCAACGTCACCCTCGAAACGCTGACCGGTTCTCTGCGCATAGACACCGTACACGCCGCCTATATCACCGGCCTCTACGCCATTAAGTTGCGCGCCGGCCTCGACATCGGCAGCAGCGCGGCCCCGCTCAAGTACGTCGTTACCAGCGCGTGGACGCCCGCCAACTGCACGGAGAACTTCGTCTGGACGCGCAACCTCTATCTGGATTACGACCGCACGGGCAGCACACCGCTCACGCTCAACAAGCAGGGCGCGGGCAACATCTACCTCACCACCCATGGCCGCGGCGTGGAGATCACGCAGTCCGGCGCGCTGGGCGGCGTCATCGACGCCTCCGGCCAGTCCGTCTCCATCACCACCACGTCCGGCAGCATCGGCACGCAGGAAGCGCCCCTCGTCATTAAGGCCGCGTACAGCCTGACGCTTGCTTCTGCGCTGGACATCTGGGCGCGCGGCACGAGCGGCCTGCGCATTGCGAGCGTCGCCGCCCAGGGCAGCGTCGCGCTGGAAGCGGGAGGCGCGTTTACCGGTGTCGCCGGTTATAGCGCGAACATCACCTCCGACGCGGGCGAGATCGACCTGCGCGCCTCCAGCATCTCATCTGCGACCCTGCACGGTGCGGCGGGCAAGGCCCTGACCGCGCGTGTGGCGGCGAATCTGGCGCAACTGTACGTCGACCACGATGCGGACGTCACACTGCTCCTGAACGGCGTCAGCCGCCTCGGCGGCGAGTTGCGCTCTGCCGGCACGCTCACCATCGAAAACACGGCGGAAGCGGGCGCGCTGACGCTGGAGGGCACGATGGAAGCCGAACGCATCACCGTGCGCGTCCCCGGCACATTGACGCTGGGTGGCACGGCGCAGGCGGGGAACATCGACGCGGAGGCGGACAGGATCGCCATCGACAGCACGGCGCGCATCGCCGCCACGGAAAACATCCGCCTCCACGCGAACGGCGATCTTGGAACCGACCACTACCTTGGCTATTCCCCGGACTATGACGAACTGCCGGCCATCTCCGCAGGCGGCCTCGCCGAGATGCACGCCGGCGGCAGCCTTGCGCTGTATGCCGACGTCGAAGCCGGCAGTCTCTCCCTCGAAGCCGGCGCGGACGCCACGCTCTTTGGCGCATTCAACGCCACGGCAGGCGGCCTCAACATTGTCGCCGGCGGCGGACTCACGCTCCTGATGACTGAACCGGGCGAGTACACAGGCGACACGCGCGACCATATGACGCTGCGCGCAAACGGCGATATAACCATCGCCGCCGCCGGCGCGTTCGCGGCGCTGTGCTATGACCGCTCATGGGAGAAGATCATGCAGGACAGCGGCGAGATGGCGCGCAAGGCCGTGACCATCGAGAGCGCCGCGGGCAATATCTCCATCACCGCCGCCGACATCTCCACCGGCGCGCTGCTCGCCCCCGCGGGCGACGTGCTGGCCTCGGCGGAGGGCGCGCTGCGCCTTATGCGCGCCAACGCACAGGGCAGGATCGACCTGCGCGGCCTGGAAAGCATCGCCGTATTCGCCAATGCGGACGCAAACGGCGCGCCCGCTCCCGGCCTCGAAGCGGCGTCCTTCGCCTTCACAAGCCACGGCGACATCACGGATGGCGACGGCGGGGAAGTGCTGCTGCGCTTCACGGGCGGGCTTACCCCCGTGACCCTGCGCGAGATCGGCTACGGCGCGCAGGTGCTGCTCGCCGATCTGAACGGCGGGGCGCTGACCCTCACGGCCACCGCCGATCCCGGCGAACTGGGCTACATCACCACCGCCGAGGGCCTTGCGCAGGCGCTGGGTCTGGCGAGCGCCGCGGGCGATACCGTCACGCTGCAGGGCGACCTTACCCTCAGCAAGGGCCTCTCGCTGCTGCTGGCCGCAAATCAGACCATCACGCTCGACCTCAACGGCCACGCCCTGCGCGCCGGCGCGGAACTCCTGCACGCCCTCCTCGCCCTCAGCGGCGAAGGCACGCTGCGCCTCACGGGCGGCGCGCTGCGCGGAGGCGGCGAAGAGCTGCCGCTGGTGTTCGTCGCCGACGGCACGCTGGAAGTGGCGAACGCGACCATCGACAACGCCGGTGGCACGGCGGCGCGCCTGCTCTCCGGCAGCCTCCACGCCCCGGCCACCGGGGAAGGCGCGCAGGCGATCCTCTCCGGCAAGACCGCCGTCCTCGCGCAGTACGACGCCATCGTGACCACGGACAACACCGTGCGCACGCAGATCACCGACGCCTCCGGCGAGGCACGGGACTACTACGCCGTCTTTGGCCACGACCTGACTGCGGCCGCCGCGGGCGCGACGCGCCTTTGCTTCCGCGTGCTGGCGGACGACGCCTACATCGTCCGCATCGATGCGCAGAACGCCGCCTCCGAGGCGGGCAGCGCGCAGCCGTGGACGCCCGACGTCACCGCCTACTCGCTGAAAGACGGCCAGTATGTGACCCTTGACCCCGACGACTACGCCTTCACCTTCTACAAGCTGGACGCGGACGGCAACTGGATCGCCCTTCCCGACGCGCCCACGCTGGGCGAGCCGGGCTCGTATCAGGCGAAGCTCACCCTCACGGACGGCACCCTTGAGGACGGCAGCGTCGATACCGTCACCTACCACATTTACAGCCGCGGCGATACCGGCGTGACCGTGGAAAGCGTGACGCGCTTCGTGTTCGAAGACGACGGAAAGGCGTATGGCCCCTCGGTCAGCGGCCTTCTCGACGGCGATTCGCTGCTCTTCAGCATCGACGGCGACGAATTCACCGCCGCGCTTCCCACCTTCGGCTTTGAAGACCTCGAGGGACAGCGCTCGGCCGTCAAGACCGTCTACTACACGCTTCAGCGCGACGGCCTCACCTTCTACGGCGAGGCGACCGTGAAGCTGGTGCTGCTGGACACGTCCGTCTCGTTTACAACGGAATATGACCATGACCCCAATGGCTCGTCCATTCCCTATAGCCACGCCATTGCCCTTGACCGTCCGGTCGTGAGTTACGGCTACAAGGACGCTTCTGGCGACCTGGTTGAGCAAGGGATATTTGATGACGAGATGTGGCGCTACTACTTCGAGGACGCGCGCTATCAACTCTGGATCGGCAATGCGGTTGAAGATCAAAAG
Organism: Candidatus Pullichristensenella stercoripullorum; assembly: GCA_018712885.1. Taxonomy (GTDB): domain Bacteria; phylum Bacillota; class Clostridia; order Christensenellales; family Aristaeellaceae; genus Pullichristensenella; species Pullichristensenella stercoripullorum. The sequence continues at coordinate 5,111 of DVGE01000028.1, forward strand.
GCTGTAAACGGAGAAACGCAGTTCTTCGACCCATCCTCTGCCAGTACGGACGTTCGGGCTGTGACGATAAAGGTGTCTATTGTGCCCACAGAGGCTGGTCGCGAGATGTTCGGTATCTATGGCTCCGGCTGGTTCCTCGACGTATATGGCCATTTGGTCGCGTCGCAGCGCACCTGGCAGGTTGTCAAGGGCGCGCGACAGAGCTGGACTTTCCAGGACGACGAGGGCACGCGCGTCGTGCGCGAGGGCAGCGCCATTGACCTTTCTGATCTCATCGTCTTTGACGATGCGGACGCGCGTCTAGATGATTACACGCCCGTGTACACTGTGAAAAACGCGGCGGGCGAAGTCATCCTCACCGGCGTGACGCAGGATGCCCTCATCCTCGATCCGGGCGAGTACACCGTAGAGATCGCGCTGGAAAGCGACCGCTACGAAGTGTCCGCCGCGACGCAGACCTACGCCCTGTCTCTCTACGCTGAATCCGACTTCTTTGAACTCGCCCTCCGCGATGAGACGCGCGGCGCGCGCGTGGACGATACCTATCCCTATCCCGCTTACGCCTACGACCCAACCACGGGCGCGTTCACCGTCAGCGCCTGGTACGGCACGGCGCTGGGCGCATACACCTTCTACGGCTTTGCACTTCAGGACAACACCGACGGCGCAGACCTCGACCTTACCGGCATGACCTTCAGCCTCACGGGCGAGGAAGGCAGCTTCGTATCGCTCGAAGCGCTGAACTTCCGCGCCGATAAGCCGGGCCAGTACACGCTCTACTACCGCATGAACGGCACTGCCGATGGCAAGCCCGTCGCTGGCGTTGCGCGAGGGGCACCAGCAGTTCACCCCGCTGCACATCCTGAAAGTGCTGCTGGACGACAGCGAGGGCCTCGCTGGCGGCCTGATCGACCGCTCGGGCGGTAACTCGCGCGCGGTGCTGCAGGCGACCGAGGCGGCGCTTGCCAGGATGCCGAAGGTGTCTGGCAGCGGTGCCGGACAGGTTTATCTCGCGCCCGCCACGGCGCGGTTATTCGAGGCAGCGGAACAGGCGGCCGAGAAGGCGGGGGACAGCTTCGTCACCGTCGAGCGGCTGTTGCTGGCGCTGACGCTGGACAAGGACAGCGACGCCGGCGCGCTGCTCAAGCAGGGCGGTGTCA
>DVGE01000004.1 GCA_018712885.1 Candidatus Pullichristensenella stercoripullorum
ACAAGGCCCAGCACCATGGAGGAACTGATCCGCATCTCCGGCCTTTCCCACGGCACGGACGTGTGGGTGGGCAACACGCAGGATCTCGTCCACGCCGGCGTGCCGCTGAGCGAGTGCATCTGCACGCGCGATGACATCATGAACGCCCTCATCGACTTTGGCGTCGATTCCGAAATCGCCTTCAAGACCATGGAATCCGTGCGCAAGGGCAAGGGCCTGCAGCCGTTCATGGAGGAGGCCATTGAGGCCGTGGACGCGCCGGACTGGTACATCGGCAGCTGCAAGAAGATCAAGTACATGTTCCCCAAGGCGCACGCCGTGGCCTACGTCACCATGGGTCTGCGCATCGCTTACTTCAAAATTTACTACCCGGCGGCCTACTACGCCTGCTACCTGATGCGCAACGCCGACGCCTTCGACGGTTCGCGCATGGTCACTTCCAACGTGGACGTGCTGCGCTCGATGATCGAGGAGATCAACGGCCTCGAGCGCTCCGAGCGCGAGCGCAAGGACGATGAAGTGGCCATCCTCGAGATACTCATCGAGATGAACCTGCGCGGCGTCCACCTGCGCCCCGTGGACATGTACCGCTCGGCGGTGACGGATTTCCTTCTCGAGGAGGATGGCAGCATCCTTCCGCCGCTCACCTCCCTGCCGGGCGTGGGCCAGCAGGCCGCCGAAGCCTTCGCCGCCGCCCGCGAGGGCGCGCCGTTCATCTCGCAGGACGACATGCTGCGTCGCAAGGCCCCCAAGACCGTCGTCGAGGCCCTGCGCGCCGCCGGCTGCCTCCAGGGGCTTCCCGAGACCAGCCAGGTCTCGCTGTTTGAATTTGGCGTATAGGAGGGATGGATATGCCCAAAGTTGATTATGCGCAAGTCAGAACGTGGATGGAACATTTGGAAGAGGACTGCGCCCTTGAGGAACAGGAAGAGGCCGTGCGTGGCCTGATCGAATACGTACAGCATGACGAACGACGGGAGATGAGCTTTCTTCAGCGGATATTTCTCGGAGGCGATCTTCACAGCTTCACGAGGCACAACGCCGCCTGCGTCGTCGCCGCTCTGGACGACGACATCATCGAATACTACGCGCCCCTGTGTCTGGACTGGCTCTGGGATGTGAACTGGCCCGGCGCGGAGATCATCTTCGACCGCCTGACCATCGTGCGTGGCGACTATGTGGACGCGATGATCGAGCGCGCCCTGCATGTCTGCGATCGCTACGACTGCGCCCCGCACCCGGAGATGTGGCGGGACACGCTCAAAGACCTGCAAAAGCGTCGCGCCGCCTACAAGAGCGGCCATCCCCTGCGGGGCTATTCCCGCTGTGTGGACGTCGGCTACCGCGAAGACGCGGACGCCAGACCCTGACGCCCCATCCGCCCCACGCCGCAAGTGCGGGACGCGGTTTTTTCCGCCTTTTGCCACAAAAACGTCCAAATGGAACGGGAACTCTTTCCGCTTCCCCGCGTCTATATATACATCAGAGCAATATGCCATAATGTGGTTGGGGAACCATTGGAGGTGGAAAAATGATGAAAAAACTGCTCTGTATCTGTCTTGTGTTGCTGCTGGCGCTGGGCGGCGCGGCGCTTTCCGAGGCCGTCATCGGCGGCGCAGACGGCCCGACGTCCATCCTTGTAGGCTCGCAGCCCCTTGCGCCCGGAGAGCGCTATGTGCTCATCGCCCGCGAGGAAGAAAATGGCGCTTACAGTTATGCGCTCGTAGGCGCGGGCGATGGCGCGGAGGCCATGACCCTTTTGGGCGGCGCGACGGGCACGAACGCCCAGCGCATCGCCGCCTTTGAGCGCGTCGCCGCGGCGCTTCAGCCGGCGGTGACGCTCGCGGCCGGAGACGACCCGCTCGCCATTTCCGCTACGCAGAGCGGCGGCATCGCCTTCAGCGTCGGCCTGCAAACGCTCGTGGAATTGGAGGGCGGCGAAGCCTTCGCCATCGTCACCGGCAGCTTTGCCGAAAACGCGCCCAGCGTCGCCGACGGCTGCGATGTGTATATCTGGGACAGGAGCGGCACGCACGCCTATGGAGAGAGCAGCACCGTGGGAGAGACCGTCAGCGTCTGTCCCCACTGCGGCCGGCCGGACGACGGCTCCGCCAGGCACCGCAGGCTCATCAGCGACTACTGCGAGGAGGGGCATACCCAGTGCATGGGCGATCCGGAACACTACTGCGACCCGGCGGACGGCGGCTGCGGCCAGCATTATGCCTGCTCACATTCCAACAGCCACACCCGCTGCATCAAGTGCGGCAAGCTCTGGTGCTATAAGGAGCACGGCGACCACAAGGAGCTGGCCTGCGGGCACCGCGGCTGCGAGGTCTACGGCGAGGAAGAGAAGCACGCCCAGTGCGAGGCCTGCTCGGGCTACCTCTGCGACGGCAAGGATCACGGCGCCGCGCCCTGCGGGATCAAGGGGCATTTGAACTGCGACGGCAAGGACCACAGCGCCGCAGCCTGCGGCGTGGAAGGCCACTGCAACTGCGACGGCAGGGATCATAGCCTCGCGCCCTGCGGCGAGCACTTCGCCTGCGCGGAGGGCTATGACGCGGCGCAGCACAGCCTGTGCCTTACCTGCGGCGGCTACCTCTGCGATGGGCAGGATCATCTGCACGCCGAGCCCGAGGCCACGCAGCCGCCGGCCACGGAGCCTCCGGCCCAGGAAGGCACGCCGGAAGCGGCGTAAAGTTACGATCAAAGCGGCAGGGGGAGCCGCGGGGAATGGGATGGGGAGCGCGCCCGCGAGGGCGCGCTTGTTTTATGATATTCGATAAAATTATATTGCCTTTTGTTGACAAGCGGCGCACGGTCAGCTATAATGAAAGAAAACGGAATGGAATGGGGGATGGGTGTGAAGCGGTCAGTCGCTCTGTTTCTCTGTTTGCTGTTGTTCTTGGGCGTCGCGCGGGCCGACGCCCTGCGCCCTCGCCGCGATGACATAAAAGAGATCGCCGCGGGGCCGGCAGCGTCGTCTCTTGCGGAAATAGAAGCCGTCGAGCCGGAAACGCCGCCCGTGGCGGAAGCGGAGACGCTCGGCAGCGTCCACGGCCGCTTTTCCATCGCCAGAGGGCTGGAGGCGCGAAACTGGGAATTTGAAGCGACGCTGACGCGCCGGGAACTGCCCCAGACCTCCGGGGAGGGCGAGGCGGAACTGCGCCTGGAAGCGTGGGCGGAGCCCGCGCAGGAAGGGGATGTGCGCGTCGAACTTTCCTTCTGGGGCCTCGCGGACCGCGGCATATTGACCGACACGGCGGACGACGCCTGCCCGGTCGCCATATGCGGCCTGCGCTGCGTGGATACGCAGAGCGGCGAGGCGCGCGCGCACTACATGCTGGAACTGCAAAGCGACGAGACGCTTTCCCTGTGCGACGAGCTGCGCGGGGAGGAACTGTGGCGCGCGCAGCTCCCCTATGGGACGGCCTTTTTGCTCTCGGCATACGATGCCGATCTGACCCTCGACGGCGCGGCATTCGCGCTCATGATGGTCAGCATGGGCTATCTATGGCCGCTTTCCGACGCCTTTCGACCCTTAAGCGATGGCGGCGAGGTCACCATCGCCCTGCGCGAGCTGCTCATGCCATTTTCGCGGATGTTTGGCCTCAGCCTTGTCGAATTGTTCCCGCCCTCGGACATCGCGCCGGACAGCGCACAGCTCTCCCGCACGCTTGCCCACCTCCTGCGCGGCGAAGTGACGATCACACCCACGGACGGGGGCCTCTCCGCCGTCTATTACAGCGAGGGCAGTCCGGAACTCTCCGATGCGAAGCTGGAAGCAGAGCTGGACGAAAGCGGCCTGCGCGCCCGCCTCTATGAAAACACGGAAAACGGCTACGCCGCCGTCGCCCGCGCCGATCTCACCGCGCTGGACGACGGCCTGCGCCTCCGCGCGGAGGACTACGCGCATGGCGGCTTTTTCTATCTCGATGTGAATATGCCCGCATACGAAGACGCACAGATGTGTAGCCTCACGGCGCTGATGAGCGCCTCGCCCCGCGCGGATGGCCCCGTCCAGCACGCACGGCTCGAATGGAGCCGCGTACCCGATGCAGACGCGCAGCTTATGCGCCCCGATGCCCCGATGCCCTGCTCCGCCTCGCTCATCCTCAGCGGCGAGGAAGGACCGACGCGGTTCAGCCTCTTTTTTGAGGAGACCTTCAGCGATTGACGCTCCCGCGCGACCGAACGGAAAGGAGAAATGACCATGAAACGCTTTCTGGCGCTCCTGTTGACCCTCGCCCTGCTGACGGGCGCCGCCTGCGCCGAGCCCCTGCGCCCCCGCCGCGAGGCCGCGCCGCTGCCCGAGGCGGCGGAGGAAGCCCCGGACCCCGCGAAGGACGCGCCCCTGCCCGGCGAAGCCCCCGGGACGGAAGCCCCCGAGACGGAAGACTCCAAGGAGGAAGCCCCCAAGGCGGAGGAAGCCCCCGAGACCCCGGACGCCCCCGATGGCCTGCGCCCCCGTCGTGACGGGGCGGCGCACGAAGCCCACCACGAGGCCCGCTACGATGCGCGCTGGAGCGACCTGCCCGGGGAAGAAGCCCTGCAGGACGCGGAGACCATCGAGGGCAGCTTCACCATCGACGAAAACGGCGTTAAGACGGTCTACGACCTCACGCTCACCCATGGCGTGGTGTACTCCGAGACGTCTGCGGAGGACAGGGAAGCGCTCGAACTTGCCGCAGACTATTTTGGCCTGACGCCTTCTGACCAGTTCTACGTGCTGGAGCTGACCGCCGTTCCCGCCAGCGGCGCGGGCGCGGCGCTGACCGCGCGCGTGGAGATGGCGCAGGGGCTGGGCTGGAAGCTGCCGATGCTCCTGGAAGGACAAATGACCGGCCAGGCGCCGTCGCAACTTCTCTCCGGCACGCTGACGCTCCACGACGCATCCAGCGGCGAGACGTTCTCCCACGATACCTTTTCCCTGCAAAGCGACGGCCTCCTCACGTTCCGCGACGAGCTGCGTGGCGGCACCTTTGAGACCAGCATCATCCCCGTGCGGTTGAACGCGGATCTCGCCGCCCTGCTGGGGAACGCCTATGCGCCCCTGTTGTCCCGGCTGGAAGAGCTGCAAGAGGGCGAAACGCTCACCCTCAGCCTGCGTGAATGTGCCCTGCCGCTCGCGCAGGCGCTCTACCGCCCCGCCGCGGACGGCCTTATGGAAACGCTCGGCATCGACCGCGACTCGATCGCACGCGATCTGCTCTATCTGTCCGGAACGATCGCCCTCACCCCCACACGGAACGGCCTGCGCATCACCCTGCTCACCGACAGCGACCCGCGCAGCTACCACTACAAGTTCGAGCTGGACGTGGGCGAAAACGG
>DVGE01000029.1 GCA_018712885.1 Candidatus Pullichristensenella stercoripullorum
CTTGTCCAGCTCCACCACCGTGTAGGCGTAAGCGCCGCGGGATTTGTTGATCATGTTGTCGATGTTGTGGCCCTCGCCGGCGATGAGCTGCGTCACCGAGCCGATGACGTTGGGCACGTTCTTGTGCAGCATGGCGATGCGCGGCTCCGTGCAGCGGCCCAGCGGACAGTCGGGATAGTTGACCGAGTGGACGATGGAGCCCCAGCGCAGATAGTCGTCCACCTGACGGGAGACCATGCGCACGCAGTTGTCCTCGCTCTCGGGCGTGGACGCGCCCAGATGCGGGATGCACAGCACGCCCGGCGCGCCGATGAGCTCATCCGAGGGGAAATCGGTGACGTAGGCGCGCAACAGACCGGACTTGAGCGCGTCCATGGCCGCGCGCGCGTCCACCAGGCCGCCGCGGGCGAAGTTGAGCAGCGCCGCGCTGGGCTTCATTTTGCTGAGCGCCTGTGCGCCGATCATGCCGCGGGTGGCGTCGATGAGCGGCACGTGAACGGTGAGGTAATCGCTGGTTTTCAGCACTTCATCCAGAGAATCGCTGTGGCGCACGGCGCGGGAGAGCTTCCAGGCATGCTCCACGGAGATGTAGGGGTCGTAGCCAAGCACGTCCATGCCCAGCGCCACGCCCGCGTTGGCCACCAGCACGCCGATGGCGCCCAAGCCGACAACGCCCAGCGTCTTGCCCTGCAGTTCGGGGCCGACGAACTGGCTCTTGCCCTTCTCCACCAGTTTTTCCACTTCCGCGCCCTTGCCGGAGAGCGTTTTGCACCACTCCACGCCGTCCACCACCTTGCGGGAGGCGAGCAGCATGCCGGTGATGACCAGCTCCTTGACGGCGTTGGCGTTCGCGCCCGGGGAGTTGAAGACCACGACGCCGCGCTCGGCCAGTTTGTCCAGCGGGATGTTGTTCACGCCTGCGCCGGCGCGCGCCACGCACTGGACGCTTTCCGGGATGTCCATCTCGTGCATGTTCGCCGAGCGCACCATGATGGCGTCGGGGTTTTCGGCGTAGGCGTCGAAGGCGTAATCCTCCATGTTGAGAACGGTCTCATAGACCGGGGAGATGGCGTTGAGCGTTTTTACCTTATACATTTACTTGTGCTCCATTTCAAATTTCTTCATGAACTCCACCAGCGCCTTGACGCCCTCCGGGGGCATGGCGTTGTAGATGCTGGCGCGCATGCCGCCCACGGAGCGGTGGCCCTTGATGTTGGCAAGGCCGGCTTTGGCCGCGGCTTTGACGAACTCGGCGTCCAGATCCTCATTGCCGGTGCGGAAGGTGACGTTCATGATCGAGCGGCTTTCTTTCTCGGCCACGCCCTTGAAGATGCGGCTGTTGTCGATACAATCGTAGAGCCAGGAAGCCTTTTCGCGGTTGACTTCGGCGATGCCCTCGACGCCGCCCTGCTTTTTCAGCCACTTGAGACAGAGGCCGGCCATGTAGATGGCGTAGGTCGGCGGGGTGTTGAGCATGCTGCCCGCGTCGTCGAGCTTTTTGTAGTCCAGCACCTTGGGGGTGATGGGCATGGCGCGGCCGATGAGGTCGCGGCGCACGATGGTGAGGGCAAAGCCCGCCGGACCGATGTTCTTCTGCGCGCCGGCGAAGATAAGGCCGAATTTGCTGACGTCATACGGCTCGGAGAGGATGTTCGAGGACATGTCCGCCACCAGCGGCACCTTGCCCGTTTCGGGAAGGGAGGCGAATCTGGTGCCGTAGATGGTGTTGTTGGTGGTGATGTAAAAGTAATCGGCCTCGGGGTCGAAGGTCTTTTCGTCGAGGTCGGGGATGCGCACATAGCCTTCCTCGCGCGAGGAAGCCACGCAGCGCGGGGAGCCGTACTTCTGCGCCTCGACGAACGCGCCGTGGGCGAAGTTGCCGCTGTCCACATAGTCGGCCTTGCCGGAGCCGGTCATCAGGTTCATGGCCACGCCTGCGAACTGACCGGTGGCGCCGCCCTGGATAAAGAGCACGGCGTAGTCGTCCGGCACGTGCATCAGCTCGCGCACCAGGGCCTCAGTCTCATTAAAGATCTCCTGATACATCTTCGAGCGGTGGCTCATCTCCATGACGGACATGCCCGTATCCCCATAACAAAGCATCTCATTGGCCGCCGTGGTCAGGGCCTCGACCGGCATCACGGCAGGACCCGCCGCGAAATTGTATACGCGCTGCATTGATATGCCTCCTCGTTTGCCATTGTTTAGCCATTGCTTTTTACGATTATACAGACATTCCCCGGACAACGCAAGCGTTTTTGGGAAAAACGCGAGATAAAATTCTTTCGCGGCGAACAACTGTATTTGTGACACGCACATATCTGGGCGCGTGTAGCTTTCAGGCGGTCAAATATCCGAACACTCCGCCTGCGCCCGCAGCATGCGCGGCGGCTGGCGGTAGTCGGAAATATAAGCGTCGGCGATGGCCAGGATCTCCTCGCGCTGATGCTTCGCCGTGTATTCCTCGATGGCGCACACGCGCATGCCGGCCGCCTTCGCGCCCTGCATGGCGTAGAGCGCGTCCTCGAACACCCAGCACGCTTCGGGCGCCGCCCCGAGGCGCGCGGCCACGGTGCGGAAGTATTGCGGATCATCCTTGCGCATGCCGACCTCGTAGCTGTCGGTGACGAAATCGAAATACCGGGCGATGCCGAGGCGTTCCAGCGCCACGCGACACAGCTCGCGCGGCGCGGCGGTGGCGACGCACAGGTGCGCGCCCTCCGCTTTGAGCGCGGCGAGGAATTCGCCCACGCCGGGTTTTTCCACCACGTCGTAGCGGTAATGCCGGCCCATGCGCTCCTCCATTTCGCGCACGACCTCCTCATAGGTCACGCCGGGCAAAAAGCGCGTCAGTTCCGCGGAAAAGGCGCGGCTGGAGCGGGAGAACATGTCCTCCAGCGTCATCTCTCCGGGAATGGGCAGGCGATGGGCGATGATGTATTCCAGCGCCCCCAGCCGCCAGTAGTACATGGACTCCATCAGCGTGCCGTCGTTGTCAAAGATCGCGTATTTACAGTTGAATGGCATGCCATTTCCCTCCAACATAGCGCCGGTGCATGAGCGCCATGCGCGTGATCATATCCAGCGTGGCCATGCACCACGCGCCGATGAGCGCCATTTCCGTGCGCCCCCACACCTCGCCGACGACGTAGATGGCCAGCGACGAAAGCAGCGGCCGCATGACCACGACCGTGAAGATCATCGCCATGGCCACGTAGCGCGTATCCCCCGCGCCGCGCAGCGCGCCCGAGTAGACCACCGCCGAGGTCTGGAACGGCTGCATGATGCCCACGACGATCATGGCGTTCATCGCCAGCTGGCGCACATAGGCGTCGTTGGCGGTATCCGAATAGATATACAGCCCCACCAGCGGGCCGCGGCAGGTGATGACCACCGAGGCCAGCAAAAGCGCCGCCACCAGCGCGTAGCGTTGGGCGATCTTGCCGTACATGTGGGCGATGTCCGGCCGCTTCTCACCCAGCGACTGGCCGACCAGCGCCGTGCCCGCGATGCCGATGCCGTCGCCGAAGGAGAAGGAAAGGCTCAAAAACTGCATGGCGATGTTGTGCGCCGCGTAGACGTAGACGCCCAGCTCGGCGACGATGCGCGCGTAGAGGAAAAAGCCGATGCGGATGCAGACCTGCTCCACCATCGCGCCCTTGGCCACCTTCGTCATCGCCCCCAGCGCCTCGCGGTCGAGCTTCCAGGAGTCCTTGCGGCTCAGTTCGAGGAAATGGACGCGGCGCTTGCCCGGCAGCAGCGAGACAAAGCAGAGTACAAGGCCGACGAGCAGGCCGATGTCCGTGGCGATGGCGGCGCCGGCGATCTCCAGGCGCGGGAAGGGGCCGACGCCGTTGATGAGCAGCCAGTTGAACAGGACGTTGACGAGGTTGGACGTGACGTTCACATACATGGTCAGGCGCGTGTTGCCCACGCCGCGCTGCGCCGCGCAGACGCACAGCGAAAGGGCGTTGATGGGCAGCGCCGCGGCGATGATGCGGAAGTAGGTGAGCGTGTCCTCCAGGGTCTCTTTGGCGCCGGCGAGCCGCATGAAGGGTTCGGCCAGCCACAGCGCCAGCGCCGTGATGACGAGAGAGAGAAGCAGCGTCACCACCAGCGAATTGCGCATGGTGAGGTTGGCGTCGGCGCGGCGCATCTCGCCGTTGCGCCGGGCGACGATGGCCGTGACGCCGGCGTTGAGGCCGTAGAAGACGCACAAAAGGATGAGGCGCGGCTGCGTCACCAGACTGACGGCGGTGATCGCCTCCGTGCCCAGCGTGGAGACCATCATCGTGTCCGCCATGCTGATCATGCTCATCAGCGCCATTTCCAGCACCGATGGCAGGGCGATGGCGCTCATGCGCCGGTACGCCTCGCGGTTCGTGGGCAGCTCCCCGCGCCGCATGGACGCGGGCACCATGTTCTCTACGTCAAAAAAGCCCCGTATGCCCGTCATTGGTATGCACTCCCCCACCCTTGTCCTTGTCCTTTATTGCCCGAGCAGGCGCGCGCGCGCCGCTTCCAGCACCGCCATGGGGCCGCCGCCCTGCGCGAAATCCGGCTTTCCGCCGCCCTTGCCGCCGTGTTCGCGGGCGCAGGATGCGAGCAATGCGCCCATGTCCTCCCCCACGTCCTGCGCACGGGCGAAGACGAAGATATTGCTCTCCCCCTGCGGCGCGGCGAGCAGGGCGATGGCGCCGCCCTGGCGGATGATGGCCGTGGCCAGATCGCGCAGCAGCGGTATATCCGCCGCCACCGTCTCCGCCACCACGCGGACGCCCGACTTCGCGCGCGGGGCGCTTTCCAGCAGCGAAGGCACGCTTTCCAGCAGCTTTTCGCGCCGCAGGACGGATACCGTATGCTCCGCCTCGCGCAAATGGGCGCGCAGGACCGTCACCGCGCCGGGCAGGTTCTCCACCGCCGTGGACAGCTCCGCCGCCGCCGCGTGCGCGAGATCGTAGACGCGGCGATAGTCCTGGAAGGCGCGCTTGCCGCAGACGAAGGAGAGGCGCAGTTTGCCCTTGCTCGGCCGCGCGTCCACGATCTTCAAAAGCCCCACCTGCCCCGAGGAGGAGGGGTGCGTGCCGCCGCAGGCCACGTACTCAAAATCGCCGATGGCGACGATGCGGATGTGCTCCTTGACCGTGGGCGGCTTGCGCAGGGGCATGCGCCCGAGCGTCTCCGCGTCCGGGAACGAGCAGACGACGGGCACGTTGCGCTGTATGTTTTCATTGACGGTATCTTCAAGAGCGCGCAGTTCTTCCTCGGTGACGCGCGTGCGGCCGCCGGGCAGGTCCGCGTCGATGCTCGACACTTCCGCGCCCAGGTGCAGGCCGATGACGTGGCCGCCGAGCTGCCGCCAGACGGCGTTGGCCAGCATGTGCTCGCCGCAGTGCTGCTGCATGTGGTCGAAGCGGCGCGGCCAGTCGATCTCGCCGTGAACGTCGCCGCCCACCGGCAGGGGCGCGTCCACGCGGTGGAACACGTCGCCGTCCCGCACGAACACATCAAGGATGTTCGCCCCGCCCAGCGTGCCCGTATCGTAGGGCTGGCCGCCGGAGGTGGGATAAAAGGCCGAGCGGTCGAGGCGGACGAGATATGTATCCCCGTCGGGGGCGCAATCCGTCACCCGCGCGTCGAAGGAAGTCAGGTAGGCATCGTCATAGTAAAGGCGCTCAGTCATGCGGCTTCATCTCCTGCATCCATCTTAACGCATGGGCGGGGAATTATCAAGCCCCCCCGGCGGGCAAACTTTCCATGTGGGCAAAAGACGAATGTGAACAGTTTGTAAACGTTCAAATTTTACTATTGACTTTCCTTGACTATTGATGTATGATAACAGTGTCGAAAGACAAAGATAGTCAGTAACTTC
>DVGE01000030.1 GCA_018712885.1 Candidatus Pullichristensenella stercoripullorum
GGGGAGAGGGCCTGCATCTCGGCAAAATCGCGCACTTCCTCCTCGAGAAGGCCGAGGGAGAAGATGTTGCAGTTGGCCTCTTCCAGACGCTTGCGCAGGCGCGTGGGCAGACGATGCTTGACCTCGGTGGCGTCGATGCACCAGATGGCGCCGTCGCGGTCGTAGGCGTCGGTATCCTCGGTGGCGAAATGCGCGGCCACCAGCGGCGAATACGACCAGTCCAGAAGGCGCGTGGGCAGGCCGTAGTGCTGCGCCACGGGGAGGAGCTGCCAAAAGCCCGTGTACTGGGCAAGGTCGGCGTAGCCGTATTTGCGAAAACTGCGGATGACCGCCTGTTCGAGGCTGAGATCGTGCGAGCAGACGCGGTTGAGCGAAGGCACGAGCCGCCAGTCCTTGTCCGCCGCGCCGCGGTAGATGCGGTTGGCGCGGTAGCGCATGATCTTTTCGTCCCACACATCGTCAAAGACGGCCTTTTGCAGGTCGTCCCAGCCCTGGATGACGATCTCCAGCATATCTGCCTCCGTATATCCTCTATACGCTGTACACGCTATACGCTCAACACGTTCGACACGGAATCGTAGAAATCCTGCCATTTTTCCCGTCATGCAAAATTTTCTTTTTCGTGCCTTGTAATCATGGCAAACGTTTGCTATAATGGAAAAAGGAATTTTGAGATCAAAGAGGTGTTTCCTTTGGATGCCAAAATCGTCGTTCGCAAAGCGCTGGAAAACAAGCTGGTCGTGCCCGCGTTCAATATCCCCCATCTGCCGATGGTAAAGCCCATCGTACAGGCGGTGGTGGATGAGGATTCCGTGGCCATGATCCAGGTGGCCCGTCTGGAGTGGGAAAAGTTCGAGTCCGAGAGCCTGGAGCGCGTCGCCGAGGAGTACGGCAAGTATAAGAAGGAAGGGCACACGCTTTTGCACCTCGACCACGTGCCCGTCATCGACGAGGATCACCTCGAAGTGGACTATCTGCCCATCATCGAGCGCGCCATCAAGGCCGGCTATCAGTCCGTGATGGTGGATGCCTCGCGCCTGACGCTGGAGGGCAACATCGCCGCCACCAAGTCCGTTTGCGACATCGCCCACGCCGCGGGTATCCCCGTGGAGGCCGAGTTGGGCGCGGTCATGGGCCACGAGACGGCGCAGGCCGCCATCCCCTATGAGGAGATCTTCGAAAAGAAGATGGGCTTCACCACCGTGGAGGACGCCACGAAGTTTGTCGAAGGCAGCGGCTGCGACTGGCTGAGCGTGGCCGTGGGCAGCGTGCACGGCGCTATCGCCGCCAACCTGCTGGACAAGAAAAAGCCCGCCGCCAAGCTGGACATCGAGCGCATCACCGAGCTGGAAGCGGCGCTCAACATGCCGCTGGTGCTGCACGGCGGCAGCGGCATCGAGAACGACTATATCCTCAGGGGCATCAAGGCCGGCATCGCCAAGATCAACGTCGGCACCGAGCTGCGTCAGCCCTATGAGCGCGCCATGCGCGAGAAGAACGACGTGGAATACGCCCGCGAATGTGTCTACACGCGCTGCCGCGAACTGATCCGCGACTTTTTGCGCACCGCTGGCGACGCCGAAGTGCTGGCCAAGTAAGCGTTTTTTCCGGGCTCCGGGGCTGTTCCCGGAGCCTTTTTTCGGTGAAATTTTCGCGCGCGGATATTTTTTTGCGCCGCTATACTGGAAAATTCACAGAAGATGTGCTAGAATGATTTTATATGCGCGGAGGGGAGGAAGGTTTACGGAGCGTTTGCAGCGTTTTCTTTCCGCGATGGAAGCGCGCGGGCTTTGCGCGGCGCTGATCCACAAGCCGCAGAACATGCGCTACCTCACCGGCTTTACCGGCGAGGGCTGCCTCTTCGTATCCGCGCAAAGGCAGGCCGTGCTCACCGACTTCCGCTATGTGGAGCAGCTTTCCCGGCAGGCCCCGGCGCTCGAATGTGTGCGCACGCGCATGGGGAAGAGCGTCGAGACGCTGGCGGCGGAACTGGCCGCCGACGCGGGCGCGCGGACGCTGGCGGTGGAGACGGACTTCCTCTGCTACGACGACTGGGCCGCTTTGCAGGCCGCGCTGGGGGATGTTTCTTTGACGCCGCTCGCCGGCCTCGTCGAAGAGATGCGCCTTGTGAAGGACGAAGGCGAGATCGACTGCATCCGCCGCGCCGCGGACATCGCCTGCCGCGCCTTCAAAGCGCTTTTGGAGGTCATTCGCCCCGGCATGACCGAGCGCGAGGTGGCCATTGCCCTCAACTACGAGATGCTCAAACTGGGCAGCGAGGGCGAAGCGTTTGACACCATCGCCTGCGCGGGCCTCAACGGTTCTCTCCCCCACGCCGTGCCCGGCGAACACCGCCTGCAAAACGGCGAGCTTTTGACGCTGGACTTTGGCGCGACGTACAAGGGCTACCGCTCGGACATGACGCGCACGGTGGGCGTCGGCAGGGTGGACGGGGCCTTGAAAGCCCTCTACCAGACCGTGCTCGAGGCGCACGAGATGGCGCTTGACGCCGTCCGCCCCGGCGCGGTGTGCGAAGCGGTGGACAAGATCGCCCGCGACTTTATCGAGGCGCGCTACCCCGGCTCCTTCGGCCACGCGCTCGGCCACGGCGTCGGCCTCGACATCCACGAACAGCCCCGGCTCGGCAGGGGCGACGCGACCGTGCTTCGGCCCGGCTACGTCGTCACCATCGAGCCCGGCATATATATCTCGGGTCTCGGCGGCTGCCGGATCGAGGACATGGCGATCCTGACTTCGGACGGATATATCGACCCCATCGACG
>DVGE01000031.1 GCA_018712885.1 Candidatus Pullichristensenella stercoripullorum
CCCATCCGACCCATTACATCAACTATTATAAATGTATCCGGACAAAACATCAAGTGCGACAAAGCGGTTAACCCAATTTTTCCCTTCCATGACGCAAAAAATGTGTGTCATACGAACGAAAAACCCCGCTGGAAGAGGATTTTTAAGCCGTCAACAGAGCCGTCAGCGGGGCGAAACGCGGCAAAGGAGGTAGACAAAATTATGGCAAGACATGGAGAAAATATCTATAAGCGCAAGGACGGCCGCTATGAAGGGCGCTATGTGGTCGGCAAGACGGCATCGGGAAGGACGCGATTCGGATATGTATATGCCCGCCAATATGCGCAGGCGCGCAAGATGCTGCTGGAAAAGAAAGCGGAGCAGCTGCGCGTCGAGGCGACTGAGTCCGCAGCGCTGCGAGCGACGCTGAACGATTGGATGCTGCACTGGATGCAAAATGAGCTGTTGGGCAGCGTCAAACCATCTTCCTTTCAGACCTATCGCAATCAGGCCGTTCGCCATATCCTGCCGGTACTGGGCAGTTATACGCTTGGGCAGCTCACACCGGGCGTCGTGCGCGATTTTCTTGACGCGCTCGAAGCGTCTGGCCTGGCGCATAGCACTGTCAAGGGCGTTTATCGCCTGCTGGCCGCTTCGATGCGGTTTGCGCTGGAGGAAGGAGCGATCCGCAGGAATCCCTGCCGCAAGATTCGCGTGCAAAGCTGTGAGACCCGAGAACAGCGGGTGTTGGAGGCGCTGGAGCAGGAAAGGCTACGCGCCTATGCGGAAAAGCACGCGGAACTGCCAACTCTGCTCAGCCTCTACACAGGGATGCGGCTTGGGGAGGTGTGTGCGCTGCGCTGGTCGGACATCGACTGGGAGCGACAAACGATCACCGTTCGCCGTGCTGCACAGCGCGTGGCGCGCACATCCAGTGGTGCGCATGGCGCCAAAACGCTGTTGCTGGTCGGATCGCCCAAGACCCTGCGCTCGCACCGTGTCCTGCCCTTGCCAGAGTTTCTTCTGGCAAAATTGCGCTCTCTCTGGCGGATAGACCTGGGCGACGCCTATCTCTTTGGCACGTCTGCAAGGCCGGCGGAACCTCGCACCGTGCAGCGTCGTTTTCAGCGCATCGCCGGTTCCCTGGGGCTGCGCGGCGTGCATTTCCACACGCTGCGCCATAGCTTCGCCACCAGGCTGTTGGAATTGGGGGTAGACATCAAGACCGTGAGCGCCTTGCTCGGCCACCGCTCTGCCCGCACGACGCTCGATTATTATGCCCACAGTCTGCTCAAGCAGCAACGACTGGCCATGGAGCGTCTTGCCGCATGCTAAAAGAATAAGCCGTCATACGCCGTGCGCGAGTGAGCGTCCCCCTGCTGCACAGCGCATCGGCGGCTGTCGCAAAGAGATGAATTTTGCGACCGCAACTTCGCCATTCTACATGCTCACCGTGGAATTAGTACGGCGCAATTTGGTCACCGTGAGTACAGATACGGGCTCCCCCTGCCTCGGTTTTTTTCGGGGGGTACTTTTTCAAGGATGAGCGCTTAGGAAGGCATGGAAACGCCGGTTACTGTGCAAGGCGTAGCGGCGGGGAAGTGCTCGACATACGCAGGATGTTGGGGCCGCGCAAGGGCGGAGGGCGGAGCTGTACCTTGCCGCGAGCGATGTGGAGGTGTGAGCATGCGCGAATACACCTTTGCCCGTTGCCTCTTTTGCACGACGGGCAAGGAAGAGTTCGTGGCGCGAGGCATCGAAGAAAGCGGTCATGGCCGGGCGCTGTTCCCGCAGCGTATGAAGAAGTTTCGCAAGGGACAGAGCTGGGAGGAACGCCTCACGGCGCTGCTGCCGGGCTATGTGTTCGTCTATTCCGACGAAGAGCTGGTCCGCTTTGCTGGTTTTCCCAGCGCGCAGCACATCATCCGCGTTTTGAAGTATGGAAACGGCGGCGATGCGCTCGTCGGACGCGATCGGGAGTTTGCCGACTGGCTCTGGCGCCTCGAAGGGCGCGTGGGCGTCATGCGGGCGCTGCAGGAAGGCGACCGCGTCGAGATCATCGACGGCGTGTTCAAGCAGTTGCGCGGCAGGATCACGCGCATGGACAGACGCAGAAAGACTGTGCGCGTGGAGCTTGACACACAGGGCGCCATCCGCCACATCTGGCTATCCTACGAGATCGTCGACCGGGTGGACGCGGAGCGCCTGCCCGTTGCGGGAGATGAAGGCGCGCGCGGCCTGGAGGCATGATTTGAAAAGGACCGGACACAAAAAGCTCAGGCGTTCGCAGGTGCTGCTGGCCCTTGTAGGCGTTGTTGTGGCGCTGGCGCTCCTCTATCAGGGCGGGCGCTGGCTGGAAACGCGCAACGCCAGGCCGGAGCAGCGCGGCGACGCCACGCAGCGCTTCGCGGCGCAGACGGTGGAGATCGGCGGCGAGCCCTATCGCCGGCGCGACGAGCTGACCACCATACTGTTGATGGGCATCGACCGTGCCAGCGACGCGACGGTCATCGGCTACCGCAACGGCGGCCAGGCGGACTTTTTGCGTTTGCTGGTGATCGATCCCACAGCGGATACACTGACGCAGATCGGCATCGACCGCGACACGATGACGCCCATCACCATCCTCGGCGTGCTCGGCGACCGCTCCGGCGTGCGCACCGCGCAGGTCAGCCTCTCCCACGGCTTTGGCGATGGCGGTGCGCAGAGCTGCGAATTCACCGTGGATGCGGTATCCAATTTGCTGCTGGGCACGCAGATCGACTTTTACATCGCCCTCGACCTCGACGGCATTTCCGTGCTCAACGATCTGGTCGGCGGCGTGGAAGTGACTCTGGAGGACGATTTCTCCGCGCTCGACCCGACGATGACGAAGGGGACGACATTGACGCTGCATGGCGACCAGGCCGAGTACTATGTGCGCAGCCGCATGAACATCGGCATCGGCACCAACGAGGCGCGCATGGCGCGTCAGGAGACCTACATCGCCGCCCTCAGCGCGCTGATCGACGAGCGCGTCCATGGGAACAAGGATTTTGTCGGAGAGCTGTACGACGCTCTGGAGCCCTACCTGACCACGAACATGACCCGCGGCCGCCTCATCAATGAAGCGTGGGCGGCCCGCGATTACGCACGCGGTGAGACCGTCTCCCTGGCGGGAACGCATCAGGTCGGGTCGGACGGTTTCATGCAGTTCTATATCGACGAGACTGCGCTTGAGCAGACGGTGCTCTCGCAGTTCTATGAAAAATTGGAGTAAAGCCGAAGGGCTTTGCGATAAACGGCCGCGCAAAAAGCCAGCCGTCAGAAGGAAGGAGTTTCATTATGAAGAAGATCGCCTGCATTGTTTTGACGCTGCTGTGCTTGAGCGCCGTTGCCATGGCCGAATCGGTCCCCAGCCGCACGACCACGGATTTGACCACGGTCACGGTGACCGCGGAGAATATGCCCGCCGACGCCACCTTCGCGATCATACCCATCACTCAGGTCGATCCTGAGGAGATGACCCCCGAGATGCAGGTTCTTGTCGATGCCTGCAACACGGAGATCAGCAAGCTCAACGAAGGCGGCAGTGTTGTCGACTACTTCGGCGAAGTGACCAATGCCGACGGCGAAGTCGTTTCGCTCACCGAGATGCTCGACGCCGAGACGATCAATGTGTATGAGTTCTTCCCCGTCACTGTCGTGAACTTCAACGTTGCGTATGGCGAAGCCACGGCCACGATGGTGTTCTCCACCCCCTATGAGGAAGGCCAGATCGTCGCCGTGCTCATCGGTATCGTCACCGAGGGATCCGACGGCACGCAGAGCGTCGCCTGGCAGGTGTTCGAGGGCGTCGGCACCAGCGCGGAGGAGGATTCTGGCGTTCGGGTGACCTTCACCCCCGAGATCCTTGAGCAGATCCAGAACGGCACGGCTCTGATGGCCGTCGTCAGCCGCTGATCATTCATTCAAGAGGCAGCGAAGCAGCCAAAGACTGCTCCGCCGCCTTTTTGCGCCTGTTTAAAGGAACACAGATCGGAGAATCGGAATGTCAGAACAACGGAAACAGCAGGTAGACGCGCCGAAACCAAAGCCCATTTCCGAGCCTGTCGCCGATGCCGCGACCATCGATCTGGTCGATCTGGCGTACAGGCTCCTGGCCGGGTGGAAGCTGATCGTCGCCCTGGCGCTGGTCTTTGCGCTGGCGATGGGGATCTACACGTTTGGTTTTGTGACGCCTATGTATCAGGCGACGGCGACCATCTACGTGCTCAGTCCCAGAGATTCAGCCATCAACATGTCGGATCTGCAGATCGGCACAGAATTGACTAGCGACTACATCAAGGTATTTCAGATGTGGGAGGTCCATGAAGGCGTGATCTCAAATCTGGATCTGCCCTACAGCTATTCGCAAATGCGCAGCATGCTCTCGGTGACGAACGACACCGACACCCGCATGCTCGACATCACCATCACTTCGCCCTCGCCTGAGGAAGCGGCGACCATCGCCAATGAATACGCCGAGGTCGTCAGCGATTATATCGCCCAGACGATGTCCACCGACCGCCCGAATTTGGTCTCCAGCGCGCTGGTGCCCGCCAACCCCGTCAGCCCGAACAAGACCCGCAATGTACTGCTGGGATTTATCCTGGGTGGACTGTTGGGCGCAGGCATCATCACCGTGCGCATGCTCCTGGACGACAAGTACAAGACGGCCGAGGACATCCGCAAGTACACTGGGCTGGTCACGCTGGCCGTGATCCCTCTGGAGGGGGACAACGCCGAGCGTGAGCGCAAGTCGGCAAAGATGACCAGGAGGGGCGCATGAACAAATTGACGATCACCCGCTTCCCGCAATTGAGCTTCGCGGGCGGGGAAGCGATAAATTCGCTGTGTACGAACCTCTCTTTTGCCGGCGAAAATGTCCACAAGATCATGTTCACCAGCTGTCAGGCCTCCGAAGGCAAGTCCTTTGTTACGATGAATGTCATGCGGACGCTGGCGCGGCTCGGCAAGCGCGTCGTGTTGGTCGATGCCGACCTGCGCCGCTCAGTGATCGTTTCCAAGTACGGCTTGCAATTCTCCGGCCAGGCGCGCCCGATGGGGCTCTCGCATTTGCTCGCGGGCAAGGCGAACGTGGAAGACGTGGTGTATGAGACCAATATCCCCGGCGCCTATATCGTGCCCACCGGACGCGAGATCTCCAACTCGCTGCCCTTGCTGGTGTCTCCGCGCTTCAGGAAGCTGCTCGACCGCCTTATGCAAATGGCCGACTACGTGCTGGTCGATGCCCCCCCGCTGGGCGCTTTGATCGACGCGGCGGAGATCGCCAAGAGCTGCGATGGCTCTCTGGTGGTGGTCAGCTACAACGCGGTGCGCCGTCAGGAGCTGGTCGAGGTCAAGCGCCAGCTCGAACAGACGGGCTGCCCCATCCTCGGCACGGTTCTCAACCGCGTCGAGTTGGACAATTACCTCAACCGCAAATACTACTACAAATCATATTATAAATCCTACTATGCCCACGACGACGACTCCGCGCCCAACCGCCGCTCCATCCCGAGGGAAAAGGATGGGGCTGGAAAGCGGAAGTGAGCGACCGACCGGCTGCGGTTCGCCTGGGAACGTCGCCTGTGGGCGTATCGGTCGATCGCCCATGAGCATGGCGTTGTACCTCCTTTGTATGTGGATGTACAGCGCCTTTTTCTTGTCTTGGATGCTCAAAAGCGCCGCCGCTGCGCGCGCAGCGGCAAGCGCAGTAAGAACAACAGATGAGGATGGGGGAGAGGAATTTGGAGCCAACTCAGGAGCAGCGCTTCGAACAGAAGGTTTCCAACAAAACAGGGGAAATTGCGCGCGATCGCGTTCCGCAGCGGCAGGCGGAGATCGACCGCTCCTACGTCTTACATTCCAAACGCATCTACTGGATCTGCAGGCGCACGCAGGACGTCCTTTTGTCCGCTATCGCCCTGCTGGTCCTTTGGCCGTTCATGCTCGTGATCGCGGGCGTCATCTGGCTCGACAGCCCCGGCGCCAGCCCGATCTTCGCGCAGGAGCGCATCGGGCGGGATGGCAAGCCGTTTATGTTCCTGAATCTCCGGTGGATGCAAGTTGTCTGCGAGTTACACAAAATACAGGCGACAATTCGGGTCGCTGTTTGTAGAGGATGCACAAGATTTCCGCTGCACAGCGACTTCAGACATTCAATCGCCGGTTTCGCGGGCGTCTTTGCCGCTTAGTTCTATGCGCGGTGGGTTTTTATCAATATCCGCTTTCATACATCGAACCACTTGATTGAAAAGTGCATTTGGAGATTCGCGCGGTTCGATGTATGGAAACGGATGAGGGATTCGGGGAATAGGCCAAGGAAAGCTGAGGCTCAAGAGATACGACAGAGGGGTTGGAAAGC
>DVGE01000032.1 GCA_018712885.1 Candidatus Pullichristensenella stercoripullorum
CGCCGCCACCGCGCCATGGATGGCGTAGGCGCGCAGGTCGGAAAGGTCGGAGGGCACTGCGTCGCAGATGAGCGCGTTCATCACGCCCTCCTCGCGGAGGATGCGCGTAATCTCGCGCGTGTCCACGCCCATGATGGCAGGCACGCCGCGCTCCTTGAGGAAAGCGTCCAGCGTCATCTGGCAGCGGAAGTTGGAGGGCGCTTCGCAGGCTTCGCGCACCACGTAGCCGCGCGCGCGGCACTCGCCCTCAAAATCCTCGGGGATGATGCCGTAATTGCCGATGAGGGGAAAGGTCTGCAAAATGATCTGCCCGGCGTAGCTGGGGTCGGTGAGCGTTTCCGGGTAGCCGCACATGTTGGTGGTAAACACCAGTTCGCCCAGCCCCTCGCCCTCCGCGCCGAGGGCATAGCCCTCGAACACCGCGCCGGAGGAGAGCACGAGATAGCGCCTTTTCACGCCGCGATCACCTCTTTCAGCACGGCGACGGCGGTTTTGAGGTCATCCCAAGCGATGTTGAGCGGCGGCAAAAGCCGCACCTTGCTCTTCGCCGTCAAAACCAGCACGCCGCGCGCAAGGCAGGCGGAGACGATCTCCCCGGCGCTCTTTTCCGTCTCGATGCCGAGCATGAGGCCGAGGCCGTCCACGCCCCTGACGCCCTTTGCGCCCGCCAGTTCGCCGCGGATGTAGTCGGCGCGCTCGCGCACGCCCTGCAAGAATTCCTCGTCCAGGCGGGAGAGGATGCTCACCGCCCCGGCGCAGGCCACGGGGTTGCCGCCAAAGGTGGAGCCGTGGTCGCCATAGGTGAGCGTATCTTTGACCTTCCCGCCCAGGAGCGTCGCGCCGATGGGCAGGCCGCCGCCCAGCCCCTTGGCCGTGGAGACGATGTCCGGCGCAAGGCCGTAGGTCATGTAGGCGTAGAGCTGACCGCTGCGACCGTTGCCGGTCTGCACCTCGTCGATGCAGAAGAGCATGTCCTTTTCGCGGCAGAGGGCCTCCACGCCGCGCAAAAAGTCGCCGTCCAGCGCGCGCACGCCGCCTTCGCCCTGCACCACTTCCAGCATCACGGCGCAGGCGTTTTCCCGCTCACTGAGGGCGCGCACGCTGTTTATGTCGTTGGGCTCCGCATAGGCGAAACCGGCGGGGAAGGGGCCGAAGTGCTGGTGGAACACGTCCTGCCCGGTGGCGGCGAGGGTGGCGATGGTGCGGCCGTGGAAGCTGTCCTTGAGGGTAATGATGGTCGAGCGCCCCGTGGCCTCGCCGTACTTTCGCGCCGCCTTGATCATGCACTCGTTGGCCTCGGCGCCGGAGTTGGAGAAAAACACTTTCTGCATGCCCGTGCGCTGGCAGAGCATCTCCGCCAATCGCGCGCAGGACTCGGCGTAGTAGAGGTTGCAGGTGTGGGGCAGGGCGTTGAGCTGCTTTGTCACCGCCCCGACCCAAACGGGGTCGGAAACGCCGAAGATGTTGACGGCGATGCCGCTGCCAAGGTCGACGTATTCCCTGCCCTCTTCGTCCCACAAATGCGCACCCGCGCCGCGCACGAAGGTGACGGGATAGCGCTTGTAGGTGTTGGCGACATACGTTTCACAGGTCTGCTGGATATTCATACCGTTCACTCCTCAAACATGGTGCCAAGGCCCTCGTCGGTCAAAAGCTCGATCAGCACCGCGTGGGGCACGCGGCCGTCGATGATGAACACTTTTTGCACCCCGCGGCGGATGGCTTCGGTGCAGCACTGCGCCTTGGGGATCATGCCCCCGGCGATGACGCCCGTCTCGATGAGGCGCGGCACGTCGCCAAGGTCGATGTGGCGGATGAGCGTGTCGGGGTCCTCGCGGTCGCGGAGGATGCCGGCCACGTCCGTCATCGTCACCAGGCACGCCGCGCCCAGCTCGCCGGCGATGCGCGCGGCGGCGGTGTCGGCGTTGATATTGTAGGTATTGCCCTCCATATCGCAGCCCACGGTGGAAACTACGGGGATGTAGCCCTTTTCCAGCACGTCGAGGATGGGCCGCACGTCCACGCGCACGATCTCGCCCACGTAGCCCAGCTCCTCGCGCAAAGGCCGCGCCTGGATCATGCCGCCGTCCATGCCGCACAGGCCCACGGCGCGCCCGCCGATGGATTGCAAAAGGTTGACAAGCCCCTTGTTGATCTTGCCGGAAAGCACCATCTGCACGATGTCCGCCGTCTCGCGGTCGGTGACGCGCAATCCGCCCACAAAGCGCGATTCCTTGCCCACGCGCCCCAGCATTTCCGTGATCTCCGGGCCGCCGCCGTGCAAAAGCACCACCTTGACGCCGACCAGGGACAGAAGCACGATGTCGCGCATCACGGCGTGCTTGAGTTCCTCGTTGACCATGGCGTTGCCGCCGTATTTGATGACGACGATCTGGCCGTTGTACTGCTGGATGTAGGGGAGCGCCTGCACGAGGATCTCGGCGCGCTGGGCATTGCTGGTCATGGGGGTGCCTCCTTGCATGAATATCCGTCAGGTGCGGTAGTCGCCGTTGATCTTCACATAGTCGTAGGTGAGGTCGCAGCCCCAGGCGACGGAGGAAAAGTTTCCCTCGTTGAGATCGACTTCGATGGTCACTTCGTCCTCGAGCAGCACCTTCTTGGCCTCGTCCTCGGAAAAGTCCACGCCCGCGCCGCCTTTGCACACGCAAATACGCCCGACGGCGGAGCGGAAATACACGTCTACCTTGTTTACGTCCACGTCCGCGCCCGCGTAGCCGATGGCGCAGAGCACGCGGCCCCAGTTGGCATCGGAGCCGAACATCGCCGCCTTGACCAGCGACGAGCAGATCACCGCCTTGGAAACGGCGTCTGCCGCCTCCTGCGTCTTCGCGCCGGTAAGGGCACATTCGACCAGCTTGGTCGCACCCTCGCCATCGCGGGCAATCATGCGGCACAGGGCGGTGGTAACGGCGTTCAAGGCCGCGCAGAAGGCCGCGTAATCCTCGCCCTCGGCGGTGATCTCGGCGTTCCCGGCCATGCCGTTGGCCAGCACGCAGCACATGTCGTTGGTGGAGGTGTCGCCATCGACGCTGATGCGGTTGAAGCTCGTCTGAACGTCCGCCGAGAGCGCCTTTTGCAGCATCCCCGGGGCGATGGCGGCGTCCGTGGTCACAAACACCAGCATGGTGGCCATGTTTGGGTGGATCATGCCCGAGCCCTTGGCGATGCCGCCCAGGTGCGCGGTCTTGCCGCCGAGGGAAAACTCCACGGCGGCGGACTTGACCTTCGTGTCCGTGGTGAGGATAGCTTCGGCGGCGGGCAGAGCGTCCGTGGAAAGGCCGGAAACGAGCGCCTCCATGCCCGCGGCGATGGGGGAAATGTCCAGCCGCTGGCCGATGACGCCGGTGGAGGCGACCACCACGTCCCTGGCGGGGATGCCCAGCGCGTCCGCGGCGAGGGCGCACATCTTCCGCGCCACTTCCTCGCCGTCGGCGTTGCAGGTGTTGGCGTTGCCGCTGTTGCAGAGGATGGCGGAGGCGCAGCCGTCGGCGATGTTGGCCTTTGTGACCAGCAACGGCGCGCCTTTGACAAGGTTTTGTGTGTAGACCGCGGCGGCGGCGGCGCGCTTTTGGGAGACGATGAGCGCCAGGTCGCGCTTGTCGCGGTTTTTGCGGATGCCGCAGTGGATGCCGCTGGCGGTAAAGCCCTGCGCGGCGCAGACGCCGTCTTCGATGAATTTCATGGTTTTCAGACCTCCTGTAACACCAGTCCCGCGCTTATGTCCGCGCCCATTTTCAGGTTGAGAAGCTGCACCGCCGCGCCGGACGCGCCCTTGCCGAGGTTGTCGTAGGCGGCCAGCAGCGTAAAGCGCTCTTCGCTGCCCTCGCAGGCGATCAGCATGCTGTCCGTGCCGGAGAGCAGCCCGGCGGAGGCAAAGCCGTCCTCCGAAAGCGTTTCCCGATACGTCACGACCGGGCCGGTATAGTAGTTTTTATATACGGCGCGCACGTCTTCCATGCCCGCGCCATGCAAAAGCTGCGCGCGGTGCAGGGGTACGCTGACGAGCATGCCGCTGTAAAAGTTGCCGACGATGGGCAGAAACACCGGCGGCGCGGCAAGGCCGCAGACCTTGACCATCTCCGGCAGGTGCTTGTGCGCCTGCGCGAGGCCGTAGGGCCGGGGCGGGTCATAGGCCGCGCCCTTTTCGCGGTAGTCGGCGATCATCTTCTTGCCGCCGCCGGAATAGCCGGTGAGCGAGGTACAGGAAAGCGGCGTCTCCGGGGAGAGCAGCCCTTCTTTGATCAGCGGCGCGACCAGGGCGATAAAGCCGCTGGCGTGGCAGCCGGGCACGGCCACGCGCTTGGAAAAGAGGATGGCGTCCAGCGCCTCCCTGCCCAGTTCCGGCAGGCCGTAGGCCCAGCCCGGGGCGGTGCGGTGGGCGGTGGAGGCGTCCAGCACCACGGTGCGCTCGTTTTCCACCATAGAAACGGCCTCGCGCGCCGCCGCGTCCGGCAGACAGAGGATGGCCGCGTCGCAGGCGTTGAGCGCCCATTTGCGCCGGGCTACGTCCTTGCGCTCCGCCTCCGCCAGTTCGATCAATTCCACATCCTCGCGCGCGGCCAGCCGCTCGCGGATGCGCAGCCCCGTCGTGCCCGCGCTGCCGTCGATGAATACGCTGAACAAAGCTTTCACCCGCATAACATACTTGTATTTTGTATAATTATAAGCGCGTGAAGGCGAAAAGTCAATGTCCGGCGAAAAAATATACAAAAACTTCGCATAGGAGGGCAAGCAGGGCCGGCGGCCAGCGCCGTTGGCTCGGGGTCGACGCGCCCATGCCCCACGAGCAGGGGGCATGGGTGCTTCTTTTCGTTTCTGGTGGGGCGGGAGAGGGTGCAGACGACGGCAGGCCCACGAGCAGGGGCCTGCCGCCTGCGGTGGTTTTTGGGGGACGGAGAGGTGGGGGTGGATGGAAGCGCTGGTCTTGCACTTGCGGCGGAGGTGGAGGAAGGG
>DVGE01000033.1 GCA_018712885.1 Candidatus Pullichristensenella stercoripullorum
CCAGCGGCTCCGGGCCGAGATGGACGAACTCACCGCCAGGAGGACCGCCCTGCGAACGGAATATAAAAAGGCGCAGCGGGAAGAACGGGAGTACGACACCCTCCGCCAGAATGTGGAGGCCCTGCTGGAAAAACCGCGTGAAGCCGAACCGCAGAGGCAGCGAGTTCGATCTCGACGTCGATACCGTGGTCATCGCCATCGGCAACTCGCCCAACCCCCTCATCCGCGACACCACCCCCGGGCTGGAAACGCAGAAGTGGGGCGGCATCATCGTCGATGAAAATGGCGCGACCAGCCTTGAAAACGTCTACGCCGGCGGCGACGCCGTCACCGGCGCGGCCACGGTCATCCTCGCCATGGGCGCGGGTAAGACCGCCGCGAAGGCCATCCACGAAAAACTGAGCAAGTAAGGCATACATCCGCCCCGTCCGCTCACCGGCGGGCGGGGCAGTATTTTTGCACGTTGGGAGCAAGACCGCATGCACGACTATGAATTTCGCCCCTGCCGCCCCGAAGAAGCCGCCGAGGTGTTCCGCCTCATCCGCGAGCGCACCCGCTGGATGGACGAGGTGGGCATCCGCCAGTGGAACCACACCGACTACCTGAATGTGTTCCCGCTCGCCTATTATGAACAACAGCAGGCCGAGGGCACGCTCTACGCCCTCTGCGAGACCCAAACCGGCAAACTGGCCGCTGCCGCCGTGCTGCTTACGGAGGACGAGCGCTGGCAGGGCGACACCGCCCCCGCCCTCTACATCCACAACCTCGTCGGCGCGCCCGACTGCCCCGGCGCGGGCAAAGAATTTCTCCGCCGCACGGAGGAAATGGCCCTGCGCATGGGCAAGCGCTATTTGCGTCTGGATTCCACGCGCGACAACGAGGCCCTCACCGCCTACTACGAGCGCTATGGCTTCCAGCACGCCGGCGAATGTGCCCTCGGCGCCTACGAGGGCACGCTGCGGCAAAAGCCGCTCGCGTCCTGATCCCCCAAAAACAGCGCCCCGCCGCCGGCATACCCGCCGCGACGGGGCGTGGTCTTTGCTTCGTTCAGCTCCCCAAACTCTTCAGCGCCAAAAAGATCAGCTCATCCGCCTTCGCAGCCTTGCCTGCCACGGCGCTGACTGCCCGCGCCGCCTCGGAGGAGGCGTAGCCCAGCGCCATCAGCGCGGCGATGGCCTCGCTCTCGGCGCTGCCCGCGGGGGCGGCGGCTGCGGCGCTCTGGCCGGTCAGCTCGGCGTCGTCCACCTTGTCGCGCAGTTCCAGCACCAGCCGCTGCGCCGTCTTTTTGCCGATGCCGGGCACGCGCGTCAGCGCCGCCGCGTCGCCCGCCACCAGTGCGATGGAAAGATCGTTGAGC
Source organism: Candidatus Pullichristensenella stercoripullorum (assembly GCA_018712885.1). Taxonomy (GTDB): domain Bacteria; phylum Bacillota; class Clostridia; order Christensenellales; family Aristaeellaceae; genus Pullichristensenella; species Pullichristensenella stercoripullorum. Next base: position 1,358 of record DVGE01000033.1, read on the forward strand.
GGCATGGAGGAGAGGATGGAAAGCGCCATGCGCGGCCCCACGCCGCTGACCGAGCGCAACCGCTCGAACATGCGCTTTTCCTCGCGGCTGTAAAAGCCGAACAGCTCCATGGCGTCCTCGCGCACGCTCAATGTGGCGTAGAGCTTCATGCGCCCGCCCGCAGAGGGGGCCATGGAGAGCGTCTGCGCGCTCACCAAAAGAAGATAGCCCACGCCGTTTACGTCCAGCACGATGCTGTCCGCCAGTTTTTCCGCCACGACACCGTCAAAATGCGCGTACATGCCTGCCTCCCGTCACTGTATCTTGAACAGTTTTTTCATGTTGATGGAATTGGCGTGCGTCAGCGCCACGGCCAGCGCGTCGGCGGCGTCGTCCGGGCGGGCGATCTCCTGCATGCCCAGAAGCGCCTTCACCATGCGCTGCATCTGCCCCTTGTCCGCGCCGCCATAGCCGGTGATGGCCTGCTTGATCTGCATCGGGGTATACTCATATACATTGTCCGTGCGCGCCGCCACCGCCGCCAGCGCCGCGCCGCGCGCCTGCGCCACGGCGATGCCCGTGGTGACGTTCTTGGAGAAAAACAGTTCTTCAAAGGCCACGTCGTCGGGCGCGTAGATGTCCAGAAGCTGGTTCACGCCCTGAAAGATGGAGCGCAGCCGCTGCGGGGTGGGGCATCCCGCGCGCGTGTTGATGGTGCCGAACTGCACCACCTTGCGTTTCTGCCCCTCCGCCTCGATGACGCCGTAGCCCATCGTCGCCAGCCCCGGGTCGATGCCGAGTATGATCATTGCCTGCCTCCTGATGTTCTCAGCCCATCATACCGCACATCCCCGCGCCCTGTCAAGCGCCGCGAAAACTGCATATGCGAATATTTATGCACATAAATCGCATATTTTGTTAAATCATCGCCCAAACAGTTGCATTTTTTCCGCGATGGATGTATAATCATCACATCAAGCGCGAACGCGCACAAATTTGGAGGCTGAAACCATGAAGAAGATCATGAGCATGCTGCTGGTTCTTTCCATGTTGCTGATGGGCGCGGCCATGGCCGAGTCCGAGACGCTGACGATGGCGACCAACGCCGCTTTCCCGCCTTATGAGTATTACGACGATGAGACCGGCGAAGTCACCGGCATCGACGTGGAGATCGCCCAGGCCATCTGCGACAAGCTCGGCTACGAACTGGAAGTCGTGGACGCGGACTTTGACTCCCTCGTTCCCGGCGTGCAGTCCGGCAAGTACGATTTCAGCATGGCCGGCATGACCGTGACCGAAGACCGCCTGCAGTCCGTCAACTTCTCCGACACCTACGCCACCGGCGTTCAGGTGGTCATCGTCCCCGAGGATTCCGCCATCACCAGCATTGACGATCTTATGACCGAGGGCGCGGACTACTCCGTGGGCGTGCAGCAGGGCACGACCGGCGACATCTGCGCCACGGAAGACATTGAAGACGCGGGCTTCGGCACCGTCGAGCGCTTCAAGACCGGCACCGACGCAGTGCTTGCGCTGACCACCGGCAAGCTCGACTGCGTCATCATCGACAACGAGCCGGCCAAGAACTTCGTGGCCGCCAACGAAGGCCTGAAGATCCTCGACACCGAGTATGTCGTCGAGGAGTACGCCGCCTGCTTCGCCAAGGAAAACACCGAGCTGCTCGATGCCTTCAACGGCGCGCTGGCCGAGCTGACCGAGGACGGCACTGTTCCCGCCATCATCGAGAAGTATCTTGTTGCCAACGCCGAGGAAGCCGCCGCGGAATAACGTCCTGACTGGTTGATACGCAGATAGGGGAGCGCGCAAACGCCCCCTATTTGCGCGCATACGACGACCGCAAGCGACGTGAGGAGGGACTTTTTTGGCAGAGTGGTTTGCGTCGGTCAAGGCCGAGTTTGAACTGAACTTCATCAAGGCCGACCGCTGGGAATATCTCGTCACCGGCCTTG
>DVGE01000034.1 GCA_018712885.1 Candidatus Pullichristensenella stercoripullorum
ACGCAGTACGACGAACAGGACCCCGTGCGCGGCCACGCGCTCTGCCAGAAGCACGGCAAGCGCTACCTTCTGCAAAACCCGCCGGACATGCCCCTTTCGCGGCAGGAGCTGGACGACGTCTACGCCCTGCCCTACGAGCGCGCCTGGCACCCCATGTACGACAGGGACGGCGGCGTGCCCGCGCTTGCCGAGGTCAAGTTCTCCATCGCCCACGTGCGCGGCTGCTTCGGGGCCTGCAACTTCTGCGCCCTCACCTTCCATCAGGGACGCATCGTCACCTCGCGCAGCAAGGCGTCCATCCTCCGCGAGGCGAAATTGCTGGCGCGCTCGCGCGATTTCAAGGGCTACATCCACGATGTCGGCGGCCCCACGGCCAACTTCCGCCGCCCCGCCTGCAAAGGCCAGCTCGAACGCGGGGCCTGCAAGGGCAAACAGTGCCTCTTCCCCAGGCCGTGCAAAAACCTCGACGCCGACCACCGCGAGTATGTGGACATCCTCCGCGCCCTGCGCGACGTGCCCGGGGTGAAGAAGGTGTTCGTGCGCTCCGGCGTGCGCTTCGACTACGTACTGGCGGATAAGGATGGGGCGTTCCTGCGCGAACTCGTCGCCCATCACGTCAGCGGCCAACTCAAGGTGGCTCCGGAACACATCAGCCCCCGCGTGCTGCGCTGCATGGGCAAGCCCGCGCCCGAGGTCTTCGAGCGCTTCGCGCGCCGCTTTCAGCAGATCAACGAGGAACTGGGGCTGAAGCAGTACCTCGTGCCCTACTTCATTTCCAGCCACCCCGGCTGCGAACTTGCCGACGCGGTGCTGCTGGCCGAGTACATCCACGATACCGGCCGCCACCCCGAGCAGGTGCAGGACTTTTACCCCACCCCCGGCACGCTCTCCACGGCCATGTTTTATACCGGACTCGACCCGCGCGACATGTCGCCCGTCTACGTGCCGCGCGACCCACACGAAAAGGCCATGCAGCGCGCGCTGATGCAGTATTTCCGCCCCGAGAACCACGCGCTGGCGCTCGAAGCCCTGCGCCGCGCCGGGCGGGAGGATCTGATCGGCTTCGGCAGGGAATGTCTCGTCCCCCCGCGCCTCATCCGGCGGGAGGGAAAGGGGGAGAAGGGCGCCCGTTCCGCGCCCGGCAAGCCCAAAGAAGCGCCCCGCAAAGGCGGCAGGGCGGAGAGCGCGCCCGGCAGGGGCGGCAAGCCCAAGGACGCCCCCCGCAAAGGCGGCAGGGCGGAACCGTCCGCCCAGCAAAACAGCAGGCCGGAACGCCCCTCCGCGCCCAACCCCAAAAAGAAGCGCCCCGCCAGGCCCTCGCCCACCGGCAAGCGGCGCGGGTAGACATCGCCTCATGGCGGCCCATGGACAGAAGATACGCCCTCTGTCCATGGGCCGCTTTTTGCCTTCGCTTGCGGGGCAAATTCGTCTATATAGAATCTTTATATAAAAACTTTATAAAAAAGTCATATATGCCAATTCCTTTGTAATATGATTTTTCTATAATGATACAAGGGAGGGGATGCGGTCATCCCCTCAATATCGCAAAAAAGGAATGTGGTGGAAATGTATCTGATCCTGGTGATCATCGCCGCGCTGGCCGCGCTCGGCTTCGCCGCCTACAACTTCTTCTTTGTGAAGAAGCTGGACGAGGGCACGAGCGCGATGAAGGAGATCGCCGCGGCCATCCGCGAGGGCGCGAACGCCTTCATCAACTACGAGTATAAAGTCCTCTATCTGGTCGTGGCCGTGGTCGCCGTCATCATGGCCGTGGTCACGAGCTGGGAGAGCGCCGTGGCGCTGGTCATCGGCTCGATCATGTCCGGCTGCGCGGGCTTTGTGGGCATGCGCATCGCCACTTACGCCAATGTCCGCGTCTCCAACGAGGCGCGCGTCACCCGCAAATTGGGAAAGACCCTGCAGGTCGCCTTCCGCGGCGGCAGCGTCATGGGCCTGTGCGTGGCGGGCTTTGCCCTGCTCGGCCTTTCCATCGTCTTTCTCATCTTCGGCTTCGGCATGGGCCAGCTCAACGCGGAGAACTTCGTCTCCACCACGAACTGGATGGGCGTTTCCTTCGTGCCCTTCACCATGACCATGTCCGGCTACGCGCTGGGCTGCTCCATCGTGGCCATGTTCAACCGCGTGGGCGGCGGCATCTACACCAAGGCGGCGGATATGGGCGCTGACCTGGTCGGCAAGACCGAGGCGCACATCCCCGAGGACGACCCCCGCAACCCCGCCACCATCGCCGACAACGTGGGCGACAACGTGGGCGACGTGGCCGGCCTTGGCAGCGACCTTCTGGAGAGCTACATGGGCGCCATCTCCTCGGCGGTCATCCTCGCCTTCTCGCTGTTCACCACCAACAATGTTTTGAGCGCCGGTTCCATCACCACGGCGATGCTCCAGTCCATGTTCGTCTACCCGGTAGCCTTCTGCTCGCTGGGCCTGATCGCCTGCGTGCTGGGCATCGGCTGGCTGCTGATGCGCAAAAACGTCTCCGACCACCCGCACAAGGAACTCAACGGCGCGACCTATGTCTCCGCCGGCCTGACGCTGGTGCTCGGCCTCATCCTCACCTTCATCATGTTCCGCGGCGTGGACCTCTCCGTGGTCGGCTTCAAGCTCGGCTGGATATCCCCGTGGGTCGGCGCGGCGCTGGGCCTCATCGCCGGCGTGGTCATCGGCATGATCGCCGAATACTACACTTCCGCGGACTACAAGCCCACGCAGGCCGTGGCGCAGGCCAGCAAGGAAGGCCCGGCGCTGACCATCACGCAGGGCCTGGCGCTGGGCATGAAGAGCTGCATGGCCCCCTGCATCATCCTCGGCCTGGCCATCGTCCTTGCCCACTACGTGGCGGGCGTCTACGGCGTTGCCATGTCGGCGGTGGGCATGCTCTCCTTCGTGGCGGCCACCGTCTCCGTGGACACCTACGGCCCCATCTCCGACAACGCCGGCGGCATCGCCGAGATGAGCGCCCTCGACCCCGAGGTGCGCGAGATCACCGACACGCTTGATTCCGTGGGCAACACCACGGCGGCCATCGGCAAGGGCTTCGCCATCGGCTCCGGCTCGCTGGCGGCGCTGGCGCTGATGATCTCCTACCTCTACGCCTACAACGACCCGACCACCGATCTGGTGCTCAACATCATCAACCCCCTGACGCTGGCCGGCGCCATCATCGGCGCGGCGCTGCCCTTCCTCTTCAGCGGCATGCTCATCGAGGCCGTGGCCAAGGCCGCGCGCAAGATGGTCGAGGAAGTGCGCCGCCAGTTTAAGACCATTCCCGGCATCCTCGAGGGCAAGGCCCGCCCGGATTACAAGACCTGCATCTCCATCTCCACCAAGGGCGCCATCGGCGAAATGAAGGTGCCGGCGCTGCTGGCCATCGTCGTGCCCGTGGTGTGCGGCTTCATCGCCGGGCCGGAGTTCGTGGGCGGCCTGATCATCGGCTCCACGCTCTGCTCGATCATGATCGCCATCTTCACCGGCAACGCCGGCGGCGCTTGGGACAACGGCAAGAAGCACATCGAACAGGGCGGCGTCGAAGGCGCGGCCAAGGGCGACGAAGTCCACGCCGCCGCCGTGGTCGGCGACACCGTGGGCGACCCGCTCAAAGACACCGTCGGCCCCTGCCTGGACATCTTCATCAAGATCATGTCCACCGTTTCCCTGGTGGCTGTGGCCGTGTTTTCCAAGTACAACCTCTTCGGCCTGTTCTTCTAAAAGGGCAGAAAAAGGCTCCGCGTCTTCCCCGGCGCGGAGCTTGTTTTGTGCAACGCCCCCGCTCCGTGTTCTATCTGGACAAATGCGACGCCAAGATGTATAATTGTACAAACAGGTAAATAATTAAAAGAGGTCGAGCCATGGCAAACATGGTTGAGAAATATGCTGCCGACCGCGAGGCCGGGCAGAGGAAGATAGAGCGGACTGTTTCGACGGACATGATGTCTGTCGAAGAAGAAAAGCGCACGACGCTTTCGCTTTCACTCACGGTGAGCGACAAGAAGGCTTTGAAGATGATGGCTTTGCAGCGTGATATGACGATTGCTGCAATTATCCACGAATGGCTGCAGGAGCGCATACAGGAGGTGGATGAGTAATGGCGGGCCATACTAATGTGAGCATGAATGCTGCCGCGAAAGCAAAGAATGACGAGTTTTATACATTGCTCACCGATATTGAGAAGGAGATGCGGTATTACCGCAAACACTTCAAGGGTAAAACCGTGTTCTGTAATTGTGACGACCCGTTCGAGTCCAACTTCTTCAAGTATTTTGTGTTGAACTTCAACCGTCTTGAATTAAAGAAGTTGATTGCAACGTGTTATGCTACCTCACCCATTTTGGGACAGCAGCTCTCGCTATTCGATGTTGTGGGTGGCGAAGAGGGACAGCGCAACAAGCCGTACAAGGCTGTGGTGACGAAAGTCTATGATGTGACCGGAGACGGCGGCGTCGATATGCTCGATGTTGCCGAGCTTTTCAAGCAGCATGAAAACGAATTGACGGAACTTGAGGGTGACGGTGACTTCCGTTCCGAGGAGTGTTTGGCACTGCTTGACGAGACGGACATCGTGGTCACGAATCCTCCGTTTTCGCTGTTCAGCGAGTACGTAGCGACGCTGATGGTGCATGAGAAGAAGTTCATCATCATTGGTAACAGTAACGCGATTACATATAAAGAGGTATTTCCGCTAATAATGCAGGATAAATTGTGGCTTGGTGTTACGCGAAGCGGTACGGGTTCGATGTGGTTTCGCGTCATGGACGATTTCCCGGTCAAGTCGGGTCAGAAGGTTGAAAACGGCGTTCGTTACCAGACGATTGGCAATTC
>DVGE01000035.1 GCA_018712885.1 Candidatus Pullichristensenella stercoripullorum
TGCAGGTCGTCGGCGGACAGGTGGGCGTGGAGGTCTTTGAAAAAGGCCAGGGCGACCCGGTGCAGATCGCCAAAGAAGCCGTGGAATACGCGCGCTACTATGGCCGCGACCCGGTCATCATCGACACCGCCGGCCGTCTGCACATCGACCAGAAGCTCATGGAAGAGCTGCGCGAGATCCGCGCCACGGTCAAGCCGAAGGAAATACTCCTCGTCGTCGACGCCATGACCGGCCAGGACGCCGTCACCGTCGCCGACACCTTCAACAAAGAGCTGGGCGTGGACGGCGTCATCCTCACCAAGCTCGACGGCGACACCCGCGGCGGCGCGGCCATCTCCGTGCGCGCGGTCACGGGCAAGCCCATCAAGTTCGCCGGCGTCGGCGAAAAGCTCACCGACATCGAGCCTTTCCACCCGGACCGCATGGCCTCGCGCATCCTCGGCATGGGCGATGTGCTGAGCCTCATCGAAAAGGCGCAGGAGAATTTCGAGGAGGAAAAGGCCGTGGACATGGTGCGCAAGATGCGCACCAACAGCTTCACCCTCGAGGATTACCTCGATCAAATTCGCCAGATCACCAAGATGGGCAGCGTCTCCAGCATGCTGAAGATGATCCCCGGTCTGGCCAGCAAGATCAAGGAATCCGACATCGACGAGGAAAAGATGATGAAGGCCCAGAAGAAAAACGAGGCCATCATCCTTTCCATGACGCGCATGGAGCGCCGCAACCCGGACATTTTGAACGCCTCCCGCAAGCGCCGCGTGGCCGCCGGCTGCGGCGCCACCGTGCAGGACGTCAACCTGCTGCTCAAGCAGTTCGACCAGGCGCGGCAGATGATGAAGCAGATGATGGGCGGCGGCAAAAAGCGCCTGCGCATCCCGTTTGGCAAGTTCAGGGGATAATCACGGTCTTTCCGTCTGATTATACAAACACAGGTTTCTAAGGAGGATACACCCATGGTCAAGATCCGTCTCAAGAGGATGGGCATGAAGAAGATGCCGTTCTACCGCCTTGTCGTCACCGACAGCCGCAACCCCCGCGATGGCCGCTTCATCGAGGAAGTGGGCTACTACAACCCCCTCACCGAGCCGGTGGAGCTGAAGATCAATGAAGAGCGCGCCAAGTACTGGCTGGGCGTCGGCGCGCAGCCGACCGACACCGTGCGCGGCCTGCTCAAGAAGGGCGGCGTGCTGTAAGCATGGTGGAACTGGTCAGATATATCGCCCGCTCGCTGGTGGAAAAGCCGGACGCGGTGGACGTGCGCGAGGTGGAGACCGCCGACAGCGTCGTCATCGAGCTGCGCGTGGACGCCGACGATATGGGCAAGGTCATCGGCAAGCAGGGCCGCATCGCCAAGGCCATCCGCACGGTGGTCAAGGCGGCGTCCGTGAACAGCCCCAAGCCGGTGTTCGTGGAGATCATATAATCAAGGCAGACATCCGGGGCGGTCGAGTACCGCCCCCTTGTCATAGGCAGGAGGCGCGTATGGACAATTACCTCGTCATCGGCGAGATCGTCAAGCCCCAGGGCGTGCGCGGCGAAGTGAAGCTGCGCCCCATCACCTGCGATGTGGAGCGCTTTGACGGCCTTGAACAGGCGTACTTCAGGCGCGGGGAGGACTTTCTCCCCGTGCATATCCGCGCCACCCGCCGCGCGCAGGAGGCGGTGTTTCTCACCCTCGAGGGCGTGGAGGACCGCGACGCGGCGGAAAAACTGCGCGGCGAACTTCTCTACATCGACCGCGCCCACGCCGTGGAGCTGGATGAGGACACGAACTTCCTCTGCGACCTCATCGGGCTGCATGGCGTAGACGACGAGGGGGGCGACCTGGGCACGCTGCGCGATGTGCTCCAGCCCGGCGGCAACGACGTCTACGTCTTTGAAGGCCCGCGCGGGGAAGTGCTGGTGCCGGCGCTGAAGAGCGTGGTGAAAAAGGTCGATCTGGAAGCGGGCGAGATGGTGCTGGTGGCCGCGCGGCTGCGGGAAGTGGCGGTGTTCGATGCGGATTAAGGTATTGACCATCTTCCCGGACATGGTGCGCGCGGCGCTGGGCGAGTCCATCGTCGGCCGGGCGCTGGAAAAGGGCCTGCTCACCGTCGAGTGCATAGACATACGCGCCTATGCGCAAAACAAGCATAAAAATACCGACGATTACCCCTTCGGCGGCGGCGCGGGCATGGTGATGCTGGCCCAGCCCATCGTCGACGCCTGCGAAGCCAACGCCGAGGCGGGGCAGCGGCGCATCTACCTCTCCCCGCGCGGCCGCACGCTGACGCAGAAAGTGGTGGAGGAGCTGGCGGGGGAGGAGGAACTGATGCTCCTCTGCGGTCACTACGAGGGCGTGGACGAGCGCGCGCTGGAAATGTGCTTTCCCGAGGAACTTTCCATCGGCGATTACGTGCTGACCGGCGGCGAAACGGCGGCGCTGGTGGTCATCGACGCCGTCTCGCGCCTTTTGCCCGGCGTATTGGGCAGCGAGGAGAGCGCCGAGGACGAGAGCTTCACCACTGGCCTGCTCGAATACCCGCAGTACACCCGCCCCCGCGAATTCCGCGGCCGCGAGGTGCCGGAAGTGCTTTTGAACGGCAACCACGCGCTCATCGGGCGCTGGCGGCGCGAACAGGCGCTGCGCCTCACCCGCGAACGCCGCCCGGAGCTGCTTGCGACCGCTCCGCTGGACAAAAAAGACAGACTCTTCCTCAAAACACTCGAAGAGGAAGCGCCGGAGGAAGGATAAAACACGGCCCGCCCCGCGCACATCCGCGCCGGAGCGGGCCATCTTTTATTTTCAAGGGAACAGGCCCGTTTTACGCCCCGCGAAGGACGATGGGGGCAGCGCTCACTGGCCCTACCTGCCCTCGCAGGCCGAGCAATCGCCCGCGCACCCGGCGCAACGGCTGTGTCCGCCGCAGCTGCCTTCCAGGTCCACTTCCCCGGCCAGCGCCCGCATCCAGCGATGGGGCACACCCTCGTCGTCGTAAATTTCGCCGATGGGCGCAAAGCCGTAGCGGGCGTAGAAGCCCACCGCCGGCAACTGCGCGCCCAGCCAGATCTCGCTCGCGCCCAGTTCCAGCGCCCGGTAGAGCAGCATGCGCACCACCAGATCGCCCAGACCCCGCCCGCGCGCCTCCTTGAGTACGCAGACGCGGCCGATCTGAAAGCGGCTTTCGTCGTTGATGATCAGCCGCCCCGTGCCGGCGGGCCGGTCGTTTTCATCAAAGGCCAGCGCGTAGACGGCCATTTTGTCAAAACCGTCGATCTCCGTATCGGCGCTGTAGCCCTGTTCCTCCACAAACACGCGGCGGCGGATGTCCATCACCGCGCGCACATCATCCTGCGAAGTCAGGAATTTTCCCCGGATCATCGTCCTTCCACCTTTCTGGAACTTCCTCTATTGTACCACGTCCCGCCGCGATTTTGTAGCCCTGCCGCCGCAATTAACAGTTGATTTTTTTTCAGCCAACGGGTATAATAGTTGCGAATGGGCAGGGCCCGTTCAATACACCGAAGAAAGGAGCGTGTCGAAATGGATGAGGAATTGGATCTCGTCGTCTTTGAGGATGATGAGGGCAATGAGATCACCATGGAGGTGCTCGATTATTTCTTCTACGAGGGTAAGGAATACGCTCTGTTGGCGGAGGTAGACGAGGACGGCGAATGTGGCTGCGACGAATGTGGTGAGGATCACGATCACCAGCGCGACGCCTACATCATGGAGGTCGTGGCCGTGGGCGACGACGAAGAGGAGTTCGTCCCGGTCGCCGAAGAGCTGGCGGACAAGCTCGTTGAGATCGTCCAGAACGGCCTTTTTGAGGACGAGGAAGACGACGCGGAGGAATGACCGACGCCTCGCAGGGGCGGCGGGAGCCGGAAGGGCGGGGGACGCATCCCTGCCCTTTTCTGTTCCCATACGGAGGGATAAGTGAACGCCTTTTACCAGCAGGTCTACGACATCGTAGCCCAGATACCGCGCGGCAAGGTCGTTTCCTACGGCCAGATCGCCCGCCTTCTCTGCCGCCCCCGCGCCGCGCGGGAGGTGGGCCGCGCCATGCGCTTCTGCCCGCCGGGACTGCCGTGGCAAAGGGTGGTCAAACAGGACGGTTCCCTCGCCGCGGGCGGCGACCCCGAACTGCGCCGCCGGATGCTGGAAGACGAGGGCGTATCCTTTCTTCCCGACGGCCGCGTGGACATGGACGCCTGCCGCTGGCTGTGACCAGTCAAAACGCTCCCCCGCCAAGCACGGGGGAGCGCCTCTTCACACCAGCGCCGTCACCAGCGCAAAGACGATGATGAGCCCCAGTATGTCTACGATGGTGGTCAAGAGCGGCCCGGCCATCAGCGCCGGGTCGAGGCGCAGCCGCCGCGCCAGCATCGGCAGCACGCAGCCGATGGCGTTGGCGGCGATGACGGTCAGGCACACCGCCAGCGAGATGACGCCCGCCTCCAGCGCCGTGTCCCGGGAGATGAGCAGCATGCGCGCAAAGTTGACTGCGCCCAGCCCCACGCCGCACAGAAGCGAGGTGAGCAGTTCCTTGCCCAGCGCCAGCACGTCGTCCCGCGCCGTCATGTCGCCCAGCGCCATGGCGCGGATGATCAGCGTGGAGGACTGCGAACCGGCGTTGCCGCCCGTGTCCATCAGCATCGGTATGTTGCTCATCACCACGCCGCCCAGCGCCGAGAGCAGCAACAGCTGTTCGTAGCTCTGGATGAGCTTGGCGCACAGGACAGACGAGGCCATGAGGATCAGCAGCCACGGCAGCCGGTGCCATGCCAGCGTCCACACGCTGGAAGTTTTGTAGCCGCCCTCGCCGGGTACCAGCGCGGCCATGCGCTCGAAGTCCTCGGTGTCCTCCTCCTCGATGACGTCCACGATGCTGTTGACGCCGATCGCGCCCACCAGCCGCCCCTCCCGGTCGGTCACGGGCAGGCTGATGAGGTCGTATTTGCGCACCAAGTGCGCCGCCTCCTGCTGGTCTTCGTCCATGGTCACGGCGGTGAAGGCCGTGTCCATCAGCGCTTCCACGGCCTCGTCGCCCGGCGCAGCCAGCAGCGTGCGCATCTCCAGCGTGCCCTTGAGCCGCCCCTCCTGGTCGGTGATGAAGAGCGTGTACAGCGCGTCGCTGTCCAGCCCCGAGGCGCGCACGGCGCGGATGGCCTCGCGCACGCTCGTGCCTTCGCGCAGGCGGACAAATTCGGGCGTCATGATCGCGCCCGCGGTGTTCTCGCGAATTTCGTCCATGATGAACATTTCCCTCACTCCTTTCGCATCGCAAAGCGGGCCTCCGCCCTGTGCGGGCGGCGTCCCATGTGTGCAGGGGCCGCCGAAACAGACAAAGCCCCAAGGCGTCCGCCCCGTTCAGGCGACGCCCATGCGCAGAAGAAATTTTTGGGGAAATGAAGCGATGGGTCAGCGGACGCGCGCGGCCCAAACGCCCCGTTTCCGTCTACTTCCGCCGCATTCGTCCACGCCCGTCCACCTCCTTTTTCGATAGGTCACGTTCATTATAAGCGATATTTCCACCGATGTCAACGCATTTTCAGGCGTTCGAGCCATGTTAAAAATCGCGGCTCGGGCGGGACCTCGAAGCGCATGCGTTCCCCGGTCGCGGGATGGTCAAAGCCGATCACCGCCGCGTGCAGAAGCTGCCCGCCGGTCACGGGGTACGGCGATCTCTTCGGCCCGTACACCGGGTCGCCCAGCACGGGGTGCCCCAGCGAGGCCATGTGTACGCGGATCTGATGCGTGCGCCCGGTCTCCAGCCGCGCCTCGATGTACGAAGCGCCGCGCAGTTCTTCCAGCACGCGCCAGTGCGTCACCGCGCGCCGCCCGCTCTCGCGGATGGCCATCTTCTTGCGGTCGGTGGGGTGGCGGCCGATGGGCGCGTCCACCACGCCCATGGGCTCCCGGAAATGGCCGGTGCAGATGGCCAGATAGGCGCGCTCCACCGAGTGTTCCTTGATCTGCTCCGCCAGCGACACATGGGCGCGGTCGTTCTTGGCCACCAGCAGAAGCCCGGAGGTGTCCTTGTCGATGCGGTGCACCAGCCCGGGCCGCTTCTCGCCGCCGATGCCGGAAAGCCCGTCCAGGTGGTAGAGCAGGGCGTTGACCAGCGTGCCGTCCGGGTTGCCCGCCGCCGGATGGACGACCATGCCCGAGGGCTTGAACACCACGGCCAGGTCGCTGTCCTCGTAGACCACGCGCAGGTCGATGTTTTGCGCTTCCACGCCCGTCTCGCGCGCTTCGGGCACGCAAAGGCGCACTTCGTCGCCCGCGCGCAGGCGCAGCCCGGCCTTGCCCGCCGCCCTGCCGTTGACAAGCGCCTGCCCTTCCTCAATGAGAGCGGCCACGCGCGAGCGCGTCAGTTCCGTGCGCTCCGTTATGTAAGCGTCCAGCCGCGCCCCGCCGTCCTCCACGCGCCAGCAGCGCTCGTCAGCCACGCTTTTTTCCTCCCTCCATGCGCAACACGGCGATGAACGTCAGCACGCAGCCTGCGACGATGCACACGTCGGCCACGTTGAACACCGGGAAGCGAATAAAGCCCAGCTCCAGAAAGTCGATCACATAGCCGTAGCGCAGACGGTCGTAGAGGTTGGAAAGCCCCCCGGCGAAGATCAGCCACAGCCCCACGCGCGCGCTCACGGGCATGCGCGCAAAGCGCAGCAGCAGAAACAGCACCGCCGCGCACAAAAGCAGCACCAGCGCGCTCAAAAGCGCCTGCCTGCCGGCAAAGACGCCGAAGGCCGCGCCGTAATTGCGCACCGGTTGAAAGTTGAGAAGCCCGGGCAGGGCCTCCGCGCCGCCCTCCAGCGTCAAGGACCAGACCTTCGTGGCCCGGTCGAGGACAAAGGCGACGAGCGCTACCCAGAACAGCCTACATCCTTGCTTCAATCGCATTGATGACCTCCGCGAGGAACCCGCCGATGACGGGTATGTTCTCCACCACCATGTTTTTTAACACTACGGCGCACAGCGCCGCCAGCACGGCAAACCCCAGCGTGAAGCCGAAGCCGCGCGCCATGCCGTAGAGCAGGTTTTCCCAAATGAGACGCTTGCGGCTGGAAATATGTTCCACATACTCGTCCAGCCGCATGCGTTCCAGCGTTCCCAGCAGCTTTTCCATTTGACGAAGCAGCTTTTCCTCCACGCCGCGCGCCTCCTTTGGCAAAGGTTTCCCGCCCGGAACGCGCGCTATACAAAGGCGCGGGGCGGCGCGGCGGGAAAACTCTCCCCGCGCGCCGCCCCGCGAAGCCGTCGGCGAAAAATCAGTCAAACAGCGAATCGGTCTCCTTGAGTACCTGCACCTGTCCCTCCACCAGACGGCGGAAGTTGGCGCGGTAGGTGGCGATGGTCTTGCGGATGTTGTCCGCCTCGGCCTTGACGCTCTCGGCCTCCGCCTTGGCGTTGGAAACGGTGGTGGCGGCCTGTTCCTCGGCGCCGGTGATGACTTCCTGCGCCTTCTTGCGGGCCTCGGCCACGGTCTCGTCGGCGATGCGCTGGGCGTTAATCAGCGTGTCGCGCAGCGTCAGCTGGAGGTTTTTGAAGTAGCTCGGCTCGTCGTAGGCCGGCTCGTCGCTGGAAACGGCCTCCACCGGCGCGGGGATGGGCGCGGGGGCCGGCTCCGCGGCGGCGGGCGCGGGCGCGCTGGCGCTGGCTTCGAGCTTCTCGTTTTCGGTCTGCAGCGCCTTGACCTGCTCGGCCAGCGCCATGTTCTCGCGGATGAGTACGCTCAGCTGGTCGGAGATCTCATCGAGAAAATCATCGACTTCTTCGATGTTGTAGCCGTCCCGCTTCTGCCTGCTGAACTCTTTTTCCTGAATATCCTTGACACTGATCGGCATGTTTTCTCTCCCTTTCGTTGCAGCGCGCAAGGCGCGGTCGTTCTCTCTTCGGTATTCGCCATGGGGTATGAATATCCTTCCCCCGTAGGGAAAAGTAGAATTTTCTTCACTTTCCATACACAAACAGGCGCAGCCCCACGCGCCCCTTGCGCGTCAGCCCTGCGACTTCCTGCACGCGGAAGCGCCCCAGCCCGCGCGCGGAGACGAGGCTGCCCGCCTCCAAACGCGCGTCCGCGCGCGTCTCCACCGCGTGATCGACCTTGACAAGTTCGGCGCGGATCATCTCCTGCGCCTTTTGCCGGGAAAGGTCGTAGGCGGCGGCAAGCACGGCGTCCAGCCGCTGTGAGGGCACGGTGCGGTACAAAAGCGTTCCCTCCGGCTCAGGCGGCGCGACCTCCTCCCCACAGGGGGAGATGCGCACCTTCGCGCGCCCGCAGCTTTCCAGATTCGCGGCCACGTAGTCCGCGATGTCCTCATGGACAAAAAGCAGCGCGCCCTCCCGGAGCATGGCGATGTCGCCCAGCGTTTCGCGCTCGATGCCCAGCCCCATCAGCGCGCCGAGGATGTCCCGGTGCCCAATCGAGCCGTAGCGCGCGTTCCAATCCACGCGCAGACGGCGGATGGGGAAAGAAAGCGCTTCCGCGCCGCCCGCGTAAAACCCCGCCATGCGGCGCTCCGCGCCCTCATAGCCGCCCTCAAAGGCCACTTCGCAGCCGGCAAAGTTGGCCGCGGCGCGGCAGGCAATTTCCATGGGCGGTTCAAGAAAGCGCGTATACGTGGGCGCGCAGGCATGCGATGCGCGCAGCGCCAATTCCCGCAAGCGCTTTTCCTCCATCTCCATGGCCTAGAAGATGCCCGAGGCAAAGAACACGCGCCAGTAGAGCATGTTCAGCAGTTCCCCGACGATGTTGATGCCGATCATCGCAAACCACAGCGTGAAATCAAAGGGCAGCCCCGTGCGCCGCATCACCCACATCGCCGGGCGGCGAAAGGGGCGCACGAACGGGTAGATGAACCTGGCCAGAATTTCCACAAAGCGGTTGTTGAACCGCAAAAACGTCAGGATCCAGTAAACGAAGATCGCCGCACTGAGGATGCGCAGAAACATCTGCAAGGCGTAGATGATGGAATACATCGTCATGCGCTAGAACCTCCGCTCCACATCGTAGGTCTCGTTGACCTCCACGGTGCTGGGCGCGAGCACATAGGTGCGGTCGGACGCCTTGCGGATGGTGGCGTTGAGGGCGAACACCGCGCCGGAGAGCGTGTCGATGGCGCGCTGGGTGAGCTTGGGGTCGATCTCGTCCAGCGTCAACACCACCACATTGCCGGCGATGAGGCTGTCGATGACGTCGCAGCAGTCCTCCAGCGTGTTCAAAGAGCACATCAGCGTGCGCTGGCGCTGGGCGCGCGCCGGGCGCGTGGAGGAGGGCTCGTAGCTGCTGGAGCGCGAAGTGTAGCTGTAATCGTAGCTGGACGCCTGAGAGCGCCGCGAGGCGGGCGGCGTCACGCGCGTGGAGCCATAGCGCTCGGAACTGCTGCGGCCGCGCTCATCCTTGACGATGGTGCGGCGGCGCGTGTCCTCCGTGCGCGAGCGCTGCTGCTTGGGCACGTAGGTCGAAGGCCGGCCGTAGTTGTCGGCATAGTCGTCCACGGCCGTTTGCGGCTCGGCGTCCACAAGACCGATGAAGTTGAGAAATTTATTGACGCCGCCCTGCTTGCGAGCCATAGCGATCCCTCCTGTCATATCCTGGCGCCGAACAGCGCCCGTCCGGGGCGCACCATGGTGGCGCCCTCCTCGGCGGCGACCACGTAGTCGCCGGTCATGCCCATGGACAATATCTCCATCCGCGCGCCCGGTATGTCCGCTTCGCGCAAACGGTCGAACCACGCCCGCATGCGGCGGAAGCAGGGCCGCACCTCTTCCGGGTCGTCCACCAGAGGCATGATGGCCATCAGTCCCTGCACGCGCACGCCGCTCAGCTTCGCCGCCTCGCGCGTGAACGCCTCCAGATCTTCCTCATACACGCCGGATTTCTGCGGTTCCTTGGCGATGTTGACCTGAATGAGCACCGGCATGGCGATGCCCATGGCCTGCGCGCGGCGGTCGATCTCGTAAAGCAGTTCGCGCCGGTCGAGCGACTGGATCATCTTTACCAGCGGCAAGACCTGTTTGACCTTGTTCAGCTGCAAATGGCCGATCAAATGGGGCTCCAGCCGCCTGTCGAGCTGATCGTACTTCCCGGTCAGCTCCTGCACGCGGTTTTCGCCGATCACGCGCACGCCCAGTTCGCAGGCCAGATTGATGGTCTGCGCGTCCACCGTCTTGGTCACGGCGCAGATGTCCACATGCCCCCAGCGCCGGGAGGCCGCGTCCAGCCGCGCGCGCACTTCGCGCAGGTTTTTTTCCAACGTTTCCCGTTCCATATCCATTCACCTACTTGATCAGCACCGGGTCGCCCACCTGCAAAGCGCCGTCGGTGAGCGGCTGGATGAGCGCGCGGCTGCCGTCGTTGGAGAGCACCTCCACGGGCACGAACGTGCCGCCCGGCACGTCGAACAGCCACACGCCCGGCTGACCGTTCTGGTCTGCCAGCGCCTCGGAGAGTACCGAGAGGCCGGAAAGTTCGCTGCTGAGCGTCACCCGCCCGCTGCGCTGATAGATCATCGGCCCCATGGGGTCTTCCACGAGGAACACGGCCAGCACTTCGTTATCCACCTTTTGCACGCGCGTGACCTTGGCCGTGTATACCAGATCCTCAAAGCCCTCGAATTGCAGATAGTACTCCTGATCGAGCACCGGGTTCCAGCTCTGCCCGTCGGTGAGGATGGCCACATACCAGGCGTCCTGATCCACCAGGCGGTAGATGTCGCTCACGCGCGAGGAAGCCTCGCCCAGCGGCGTTCCGGCGAGTACGGCGCGGATGTCCGCGGGCGTGAGGGCGCTCAGCGTTTCGGGCGTGAGGGCGCTCTCATAGCCGTCGGTGTAGAAGGAGATCACGCCCTCTTCCTCCGCGGCGGCCTCCGTACGCCAGGAGACGACGGAGTTCATGCGCGTGCTCTCGTCCTGGTAGAGGCGGTTCAGGTTCAGGTCCTCGCGCTGGTTGGCGCGCATGTAGTCCTGGCGGTTGACCATCGCCGTTTCCAACTGCCGGGTGAGGGAGAGCAGGTTGCCCTGCGCCTGGTGGGTCACCAGCGCTTTGAGCTCCAGCGCCTTCATGTCTACGATGCGGTCGAGGCGGTTCAGGTCGTTGTCGACGATGTTGTTGAGGATCGTCTTGTGGTAGGCCTGTATGTTGGCGCGGATCTCCTCCAGCCGCTCCAGCTCGCTCTCCGAGTAGCCGGTAGAGTAAAGGTAGGCGATGGTGTCGCCCTCGTTCAAAAGCGTGTTCTCCATGGCCACGTATTCCACGCGGGCGATGGTGCCCGAGGAGAATACGTCCTCGTCGCGGATGATGACCGCGTCGGTGCTGCGCGAATAGGAGGCCGAGCCCGGTTCGATGATCGCCTCCCGCGTGCCAAAGCGCAGATGCGGGCGCACGATGAGAAAAACGATCAGCAAGATCGCCAACAGGAAGATGTAGAATCTTCCAGTCACCCGCTTTCGACGCATGTACTTCCTCGCTCCAAACCCGTTTTATTCGCCGGCGCGCGCGCCGCGCATAAAAGCGGACACTCCTGTCCACCCTATATGGATATATTATAATCGCTTTAGCGGCAAGATGCAACCGGCCACTCTTGACATTAACTGGACGAAATCATTATAATGACGGAAGTATGGGGAGGCGAAACTGTGATAAAATGGACGCGCGACGCGCTTTTGATCGGGGATCTTTCCCTGCACTACTACGGCATGCTCATCGCCCTCGGGGTGCTTTTGGGCGTGTTTCTGGCCATGAAACGCGAATCGCGGCTCGGCCTTGCCAAAGACACGACCATCGACCTCGCCCTCGTCGGCGTGCCCGCGGCGCTGGTGGGCGCGCGGCTCTACTACGTGGCCTTCTCGTGGGACTTCTATAAGGACGACCTTTGGAAGATCCTCTCCGTGCGCGAGGGCGGCATGGCCATCTACGGCGGCGTGCTGGCGGCGCTGCTCGCGGGGTGGATATTTTCCCGCGTGCGCAAAGTGCCCTTTGCGTCGCTGGCGGACCTCGCCGCGCCCTCGCTGGCGCTGGGGCAGGCCGTCGGCCGCTGGGGGAACTTCGTCAACCAGGAGGCTTACGGCTATGCCGTGACCGACCCGGCCCTGTGCCGTTTTCCCATCGCGGTGTTCATCGAGGCCGACGGACGGTGGCACCTGGCCACGTTCTTCTACGAATCCGCGTGGTGCTTTCTGATCGTCGCCTTCATCCTCCTCATGGAGCGCAAGGGCAGGCTGCGCCGCCCCGGAGACGCCTTTTTGTGGTATCTCTTCCTCTACGGCGCGGAGCGCGCCGTGGTCGAGGGCCTGCGCACGGACAGCCTCATGCTCGGCCCGGTGCGCGTTTCGCAGCTGCTGGCGGCGCTGCTGGCGCTGGGCTCGCTGACCGCCCTCATCCTCCGCGCGCGGCGCAAAAAAGGCTGAGATCGCCCGGCAACGATTGCCTTTTGGACATTTCTGTGTTATAGTATTAACAAATACCGCCATGCGGCGGGCTTACGGAGGGGACACACATGGCGGACTACATCATCATCACCGATTCCTCGTGCGACTTGCCGGACGACGTCGCGGCGCAGCTGGGCGTCAAGGTCGTGCCGCTTTCCCTCACGCTGGGGGGCAGGGAATACCTCAACACCACGGACGCGCGCGGCATCCCCAACAAGGAGCTCTACGCCCGTCTGCGCGCCGGCGAAGTCTCCAAGACCTCGGCGGCCAACGCCGACGTCTTCGTCGAGGCCATGGAGCCGGAATTGCAGGCCGGGCGCGACGTGCTCTACATCGGCTTTTCCTCCGCCCTCAGCGCCACCTGTCAGGTGGGCGCCAACGTGGGCCGCGAGATGATGGAGAAGTACCCCGGCCGCAAGGTCTACACGGTCGATTCCCTCTGCGCCTCTCTGGGGCAGGGCCTTTTCGTCTACCTGCTGGCGCAGAAAAAGCGCGAGGGCATGGATCTGGAGGCCCTGCGCGACTATGCCGAGGATCTGAAACTGCACATCTGCCACTGGTTCACGGTGGAAGATCTGCAATTCCTCCGTCGCGGCGGCCGCGTCAGCGCGGCGGCGGCGGTGATCGGCTCCATCCTCAGCATCAAGCCCGTCCTGCATGTCGATAACGAGGGCCGCCTCATCCCCGTCGCCAAGGTGCGTGGCCGCAAGGCGTCCCTGCGCGCCATCGCCGAGAAAGTGCAGGAAACCATGCTCGACCGGCCCGACCAGACGCTCTTCATCAGCCACGGCGACAGCGAGGAGGACGCCCGCCTCGTCGCCGAAATGATCAAGGAGCGCACGGGGCTTAAACTTCAGGTGCTCAACTTCGTCGGCCCGGTCATCGGTTCACATTCCGGCCCGGGCACTATCGCTGTCTTTTTCATCGGCAGCGAGCGTTAGAAAGGGAGGCTTTGGGGAATGGTAAAGATCTCGGCGGACAGCACTTGCGACCTGTCCCCGGAACTACGGAAGCGCTACGACGTCGCCATCCAGCCGCTTTACATCGTCAAGGACAGCCAGTCCCTGCGCGACGGCGTGGATATTCGCCCGACCGACATTTTCGATTATGTGGAAAAGACCGGCAAGCTCTTAAAGACCTCGGCGGTGAGCGTGGAAGACTACATAGGGCTTTTCCGCCGCCTTACGGCGGACGGCAGCGAGGTCGTCCACGTCACCATCAGCGCCGAAATGTCCGCTTGCTACCAGAACGCCTGCCTTGCCGCGCGCGAGGTGGCGGGCGTCTACCCTGTGGATTCGCGCAACCTCTCCACCGGCATGGGCCTGGTGGTCATCGAGGCCGCCAGGCGCGCCCAGGCGGGGGAGGGCGGCGCGGCCATCCAGAAGGCCATGGAAGCATTTGCCCCCCGCGTGGAGGCCAGCTTCGTCATCGACCGGCTGAACTACCTCTACAAGGGCGGCCGCTGTTCGGCGCTGGCGGCGCTGGGCGCGAATCTTCTGCACTTAAAGCCCTGCATCGAGGTGCGAAACGGCAAAATGGGCGTGGGCCGCAAGTACCGCGGCGCCTATGAGAAGGTGTTGCGCCAGTACGCCTACGACCGCCTCCATGCCCGCGAGGACATCGACCGCGAGCGCGCCTTCATCACCTGGTCCACCTGCCCCCAGCCCGCGCTGGACGCCGTGCGCGCCGTCTGCCGCGAGGAAGGCCATTTCGACGAACTTCTGGAAACGCAGGCCGGCTGCACCATCTGCAACCACTGCGGCCCCAACACGCTGGGCGTGCTCTTCGTCCGCAAGGGGTGACGAACAGACAGCGCCGTCTCCACATCGGAGGCGGCGCTTTTCCATGCCCAAAACGGGGACAGGCCGCCGTGCTGCGGATCACGGCGGCCTGTCAAAAAGGAGAAAATCATGAAGAAACATCCAACGCGATTATAATAACAGAAAAATGTTGATTTCCTACAGAAATGCCGTTAATTCTTGATAGAACATGCAAAGATAACACAACCGCGCACCCGCCGTCTCCGCGCGGCATACATTGCTCCGGGCGCATCGCCCGAAAATCGCAAAGGAGACGGCAAAATGGATGACAAGTCGAATATGCGTTCCTCTCTGGCCATGGCCCGCGTGACATGGCAGACGTGGGAGGGCACGCTTTCGCCCGCCGACGCGCTCAGGCGCGGCACGGCGTTTTCCGCCCTCTATATGCCCTTTTGGGGAAAGGAGGCGCGCGCATGAACCGTGAAAAGGATCTCCGCGCCGTCGACGAGTGGAGCTTCCTCGCCGACGACCTCAAACTCTATCTGGACACCCATCCCACAGACGCCCACGCGCTGGCGGCGCTGAAAAACGCCCTCGCCGAGCGCAAAGCCGCCGTCGCCGCCTACGAAGAAGCGCACGGTGCGCTCACGCACGACGGCCTGCTCGCTTCGAAGGACTACGACTGGGTGGAACGGCCCTTCCCGTTCGAATAGGAGGCCGGCACATGTGGCTCTATGAAAAACGCCTGCAATTCCCCGTCAGCATCCGAAACAAGAACGCCCGCCTGGCCAAGGCCATCACCAGCCAGCTCGGCGGGCCGGACGGCGAACTGGCCGCCTCCATGCGCTACTTCGCCCAGCGCTACGCCATGCCCGACCGCCGCGTGGCGGGGCTTTTGAACGACGTGGCCACGGAGGAACTTGCCCACCTGGAAATGATCGGCACCATCATCCGCCAGCTCACCAAAGGGCTTTCTGCCGAAGAACTCAAACAGCAGGGCTTTGATGACTACTATGTCGATCACACCGGCGGCGTGTGGATGCAGGCCGCTTCCGGCGCGCCCTTCACCGCCGCCTATTTCCAGTCCAAGGGCGACCCGGTGACCGACCTGCACGAGGCCATGGCCGCCGAGCAGAAGGCGCGCACCACCTACGACAACATCCTCCGCCTCGCCGACGACCCGGACGTCATCGCCCCCATCCGCTTTTTGCGCCAGCGCGAGGTGGTCCACTACCAGCGCTTCGGCGAGGGCCTGCGCCTGATCGAAGAAGCGCTGGACGACCGCGATCCCTACGCCCGCAACCCCGCCTTTGACGCCTGAGCCGCCCGTCGCCGCCCAGGGGCGTTTTGAAGTACGAAAGTGAAGAAATTCCCAAAATCGGCCGCGCTGCGTTTGACAGCGCGGCCTTGTGATGTTATGATATATTCGTAGCGTCTCAACGCGCTTTTGCCATGGATGACGGCGCGAGGCGACGAACGGCAGGCTGCGCGCGGCAAAGCGTTCCGCCGCGCGTGACGGATAAAATGACAATGGAGGCCACAGCATGTACCAGATCCTTGAAAAACGCCGTCTCAACGAGACGACTTCGCTGATGCGCGTGCTGGCGCCGCGCGTGGCGAAGAAGGCCGGGCCGGGGCAGTTCATCATACTGCGCATCGACGAAAACGGCGAGCGCATCCCCCTGACCATCGCCGGGTACGACCGCGAAAGCGGCAGCGTCACCATCATCTTCCAGAAGGTCGGCAAGACCACCATCCAGCTCGACGAGCTGGAAGCGGGCGACAGTCTGCTCGATTTCGTCGGCCCCCTCGGCCGCGTCAGCGAGTATGGCGACGTCAAGGGCAAGCGCGTGGCCGTCATCGGCGGCGGCCTGGGCATCGCCATCGCCTACCCGCAGGCCGTGGCGCTCACGCAGCTGGGCGCGGAGGTGGACATGATCGTCGGCTTCCGCAACATCGGCCTGGCCATCCTCATGGACGAGCTCAAGGACGCCTCGAAGGACCTCATCGTCATGACCGACGACGGCTCCAACGGCAAAAAGGGCTTCGTCACCGACGCGCTGCGCGAGCAGCTCGAAGCCGGGGCGAAGTACGAACACGTCGTCGCCATCGGCCCCATGCCGATGATGCGCGCCGTGTGCGAGATGACCCGTCCCTACGGCATCCACACCATCGTCAGCATGAACCCCATCATGATCGACGGCACCGGCATGTGCGGCGGCTGCCGCCTCACCGTCGGCGGCGAGACGAAGTTCGCCTGCGTCGATGGCCCCGAGTTCGACGGCCACCTCGTCGATTTCGACGAGGCCATGAAGCGCTCGCGCATGTACTCCGCCGAGGAGAAACTGAGCAAGGAGAAGCACATCTGCCGCATGAAGGAGGCTGCCGAGCATGTACAATAAGAGCCTGACCAAGCTGCCCGCGCGCGAGCAGGCCCCCGAGGTGCGCCGCCGCAACTTTGAAGAAGTCTCCCAGGGCTACGACGAAGCCATGGCGCAGGAAGAAGCCTCCCGCTGCATCGCCTGCAAGAATCCCGCCTGCATGAGCGGCTGTCCCGTGGGCGTGCACATCCCCGATTTTATCACCCACGTCAAGGAAGGCGAGTTCGAAAAGGCCTACGAGACCATCCGCCTGACCAACAACCTGCCCGCCATCTGCGGCCGCGTCTGCCCGCAGGAGACGCAGTGCGAGTCCAAGTGCGTGCGCGGCGTCAAGGGCGACCCGGTGGGCATCGGCCGCCTC
>DVGE01000036.1 GCA_018712885.1 Candidatus Pullichristensenella stercoripullorum
TGGCGCTTTCGGCCAGTTCGAGGAAGCGCGCCATGCCGTAATCGAACTCATGGTTGCCCGGCACGGCCGCGTCGTAGCCCATTTCGTTCATGATGCGCGTGACATACTCGCCCTCGGAGAGCGAGCCGAGCGGCGCGCCCTGGATGGCGTCGCCCACGTCGATGAGCAGCACGTCCTTGCCCGCTTCTTCCAGCGCCGCCCGGACGCCGGCCACGCCCGCGTAACCGAGGCCCTCGCTGACGCCGCAGTGTACGTCGGTCGTGAAGAGGATCACGGCCTGCGCATCCGCAAAGGCGGCGTCCCCCGCGCCCGCGAACGTCTCCGCGGAGGCCGGGAGCAGCAAAAGCGCCGCCGTCAGGCAAAAGAGCAGCAGCCGTTTGAGCACCTTGTTCATATCCATGCGTTTTCCTCCTTTCCCCGCCTTGGGCGGGGCGAGCCGTGCGCACCCCTGTGCGCAGCGCAAGCCGCTCTCGCGTTCGCGCGCGGGAGCGGCCAAGAAACCGGGGTCATCGTTTGCGGAAAGGGAAGGCCCTGCCGGTCAAAAGCTGTATGCAGCCGTGGGTGCAGGCCTCGACGCACTCGCCGCAGCCGGTGCAGTTCCACTCGATGATGCTGCGCTTGCCCTCGCCCGTGCCGGCGATGGCCTCGAACTGGCAGGCTTTCTGGCAGTCGCCGCAGCCGGTGCAGTCGGGATAGTCGATCACGGCGTGGCGGCGCATGTCGTCGTAGGCCATGATCGCGCCGGTAGGACAGGCGTCCACGCACTGCATGCAGCGGCGGCACTTGTCAAAGTCGATGTCCGGCAGGTTGTCCACCAGCCGCAAGGCGCCGAACTTGCAGGCGCGCTGGCACTTGCCGCAGCCGATGCAGCCGGCCGTGCAGGATTCGCGCACCACCTTGCCGCTCAGGTGCGCCGAACAGGCGCTGTGCACGGGGTGGCTGGCGGTCATCAGCTGCAGCACGCCGCGCGGACAGGCGGTGAGGCACACGCCGCAGCCGACGCACTTTTCCTCGTCCACCGCCGCCAGACGGCCCTCGACCACGTGAATGGCCCCGAAGGGACAGGCGGCTTCGCAATCGCCAAAGCCGAGGCAGCTGTATTCGCAGGCCTTGTCGCCGCCGGCCACCAGCGCCGCGCTCTTGCAGTCCCTAGGCCCATCGTAGTCAAAGCGCAGTTTGCAGCGGTCGAGGCTGCCGCGGCAGCGCACCGTGGCCACGCGCTTTTCCTGCTTGCCGGCCTCCACGCCCATGACCTGGGCGACGGCCTGCGCCACAGCTTCGCCGCCGACGGGACACTTGTTCACCGGGGCGTTGCCCGCGGCGACTTCCTGCGCGTAGGCGTCGCAGCCGGCGTAGCCGCAGCCGCCACAGTTGGCTCCGGGCAGACATTCGCGCACCTGCGCCTTGCGGGGGTCTTCCTCGACGCGGAAGATGCGGCCGACGATGGCGAGCAGCGCCCCGAAGATCAGCCCCATGCCGCCGATCATCAGCGCGGCGGTCAGGATCGGTTTGAAGTCCATCTCTTCCCCTCCCCTCAGATCAGGCCCGCGAAGCCCGAGAAAGCCACGGCCATCAGGCCCGCGGCGATCAGCGCGCCGGGAAAGCCGTCCATCCAGGCGGGCAGGTCGCTCATTTCCATCTTCTCGCGGATGCCGGAGAAGAGCACGATGGCCAGCGTGAACCCGATGGCGGCGCCGAAGCCGTTGACGACGCTCTCGATAAGGTTATAGCCGCTGTCCACATTGAGGATGGTGGCGCCCAGCACCGCGCAGTTGGTGGTGATGAGCGGCAGATACACGCCCAGCGCCTGATAGAGCGCGTAGCTCAGTTTGCGCAAGACCAGCTCCACCACCTGCACGAGCACGGCGATGACGAGTATGAAGGCGATGGTCTGCAGATACTCCAATTCCAGCGCCACCAGCAGCTGGCGCACAAAGTAGGTGGCGAGCGAGGCCACGGTGATGACGAACGTCACCGCCATGCCCATGCCGAACGCGGTCTCGGTCTTTTTGGACACGCCCAGGAACGGGCAGCAGCCCATGAACTTGTTCATCACGAAGTTGTTGACCAGCACCGCGCCCACAAAGATGAGGATGAGGTTCATTTCGCCGCCTCCTTCCGTTTCTGCGAGCGGGCCGCGATGCCCGTCACCGCCGCCAGCGTCAGTCCCAGGAGGATGAAGCCGCCGGCCGGCTGCACAGCGATGGCCATGGGCTCGAACCACTCGGGCATGAAGCGCGTGCCGAAGATGGTGCCCGAGCCGAGCAATTCGCGGATGCAGGACAAAAGCGTGATCGCCAGCGTAAAGCCCAGCCCCATGCCCAGGCCGTCCGCGGCGCTGAGGAGCGGCGGGTTCTTGAAGGCGAACGCCTCGGCGCGGGCGAAGATGATGCAGTTGACGACGATCAGGGAGATGAACACGCCCAGCGTGTCATACAGATCGGGCAAAAAGGCGTGCATCACCATCTCCACCACGGTGACGAACGTGGCGATGATGACGATGAAGGCCGGGATGCGGATCTTTTCCGGGATGAGGTTGCGCAAAAGCGAGATCACCAGGTTGGAAAAGACCAGCACGAACGTCGTCGCCAGGCCCATGCCGATGCCGTTGGAGGCCTGATAGGTGATCGCCAGCGTCGGGCACATGCCCAGCACCAGGCGGAAGGTGGGGTTCTCGTTGAAGATGCCGTTCAAAAACGTCTTGCGCAAGGCTTTCAGATCCATCATTCCACCCCCTCGACGCCGAGCACGTCGCGCGCGTGCGCGAGCGCCTGCGATACCGCGCCGCGCACCGCGTTCGAAGACACGGTCGCGCCGCTCATGGCATCCACGCCCTGCGCCGCGTCCGCCTGCGTAAGGCCGACGAAGCTCTGCAAAAACGGCGCTTCGTCCGCTGTGCCGAGGCCCTTGGTCTCAGCGTGGGACGCGACGCTCACGCCGCTGACCGCGCCGTCCCTGATGCCCACGGAGAGCACCACGTCGCCGCCATAACCCCGGCTCGAAAGCTCATAGACGTAGCCGACGGTCTGGCCGTCATCGTCCAGCGCCGCGTAAACGCTCTGGATGGCGTCGTAGCCGGTCGTGTCCGTCTGCAAGGCTTCAAAATCATAATCGCCGATAACGGCGATGCGGGAGCCGTCGGCCTTTAAGCGCTCGTTGCGGGCGATGGGCTCCTCGGTGACGGCGTTGACCACCGCCAGCAAAAGCCCGGCGACCAGGGCAAAGAGCATCAGACGCACGCCCAGTTTCACCGTTTCACGCACGCTTCTTCACCTCCCCGTAGACGCGCGGCCGCGTGTAGCGGTCGATGAGCGGCACCGTCAGGTTCATGATCAGCACCGCGTAGCTCACGCCCTCGGCCATGGAGGAAAAGCGGCGGATGACGAAGGCGATGAGGCCGCAGCCCACGCCCATGATGAACTTGCCCACCGGCGTGACCGGCGAGGTGGCGTAGTCCGTGGCCATGAAGAAGGCCGCCAGGAACGCGCCGCCGGAAAGTATGGCGTAGAGGCCGGCGTAGGCCGAGCCCTCCGCCAGCCAGGTGCAGACAAAGAGCGTCAGAAGCATCATGACCGGCACGCGCCAGGAGATCACCTTGCGCACGATCAGGTAGACGCCGCCCACGAGGATGGCCACGCGCCCCACCTCGCCGATGCAGCCGGGGCACTGGCCGATGAAGAGCTGCCAGAGGCTATAGCTCTCCTGCGCCGCCAGAGGCGTGGCCGTGGAGACAGCGTCCACGCCCCGCACCGCCACCTGATAGGCGCTGCCGGACATGTAGCCCACCCACGAGGTCATGAGGATGGCGCGGGCGGTCAGCGCCGGGTTGACGAAATTGCTCCCCAGCCCGCCAAAGATCATTTTCACCAGCACGATGGCCAGCAGCGTGCCGATCACCGGCATCCACACAGGCACGCTCACAGGCAGATTGTAGGCCAGCAGGACGCCCGTGACCACGGCGCTGAGATCGCCGACCGTGCACAGCTTCTTGGCCATGCGCGTGTAGAGCCACTCCCAAAATACCGCCGACGCCGCCGAGACCGCGATGATCAGCAGCGCCCGCCAGCCGAAATACCAGACGCCGAACGCGCCCGCCGGCACCAGCGCCACGATCACCTCGAGCATCACGCCCTGCACCGTGCGGCCGGCGTGGATATGCGGCGAGGACGACGCGCGCCGCAAGGCCAGATCCTCCATGCGAAATCTCCTCCTGTCGCTGATTCCCTTGCCCCGAACGCACATGCGCGGGGCGCGCCTGCAACGTTTTAGCGAGCGCGTTTGAGCGCGCCCTTGGCGGCGCGGATGTACTGCACCAGCGGCAGCCGCGCCGGGCATTGGTAGGCACAGGCGCCGCACTCGATGCAGTCCATGACGTGGTGCGCGTCGCGCGCGCGGTCGTAAAAACCCTTGCGGGAAAGGGCGTAGAGCGTGAGCGGCATCAGCCCCACCGGGCAGACGGCCACGCAGCCGCCGCAGCGCACGCAGTTGCCCAGCGGCTTTTCCGGCCCTTCGTCTTCAAAGAGCAGTATGCCGGAGACGCCCTTGGTCACGGGCGTGTGCAGGTCGTAGACGCACTGGCCCATCATCGGCCCGCCGAGGACGATCTTGCCCGTTTCCGTCTGCGTTCCCCCGCAACAGGCGACGAGCTCGCCGATCTCCGTGCCGATGCGCGCGCGCAGGTTTTTGGGTCCACCCACCATGCCGTCCACGGTGAGCACGCGCTCGATGAGCGGCCGGCCCTCGCGCACGGCCCGGGAGATGGCGGCGGCGGTGGAGACATTGACCACCACGCAGCCCGCGTCCATCGGCAGTCCGCCCGAGGGAACGCGGCGGCCGGTGAGCACCTGGATGAGCTGCTTTTCGCTGCCCTGCGGGTACTTGGTGCGCACCGCGCGGACGTGCACGTCCGACCCCGCGGCCTTTTGCAGGCTCTCGGCGGCGTCGGGCTTGTCGTCCTCCACGCCGATGAGCATCTGCCGCGCGCCGACGATCTGCGCGGCGATGCGCAGACCGTCCACCACCGCGTCCGCGTCTTCGAGCATCACGCGATGATCGGCGCTCAAAAACGGCTCGCACTCCGCGCCGTTGAGGATGACGGCGTCGATAGGCTTATCCTTGGGCGGAGAGAGCTTGACATGAGTGGGAAACGTCGCCCCGCCCAGGCCGACGACGCCCGCCTCGCGGATGGCTGCGAGCAGCAGCACGGGGTCGTCCGCGCCGGAGACGCCTTTGTGCTCGACCCATTCGTCGAGGCCGTCGTTTTCCAGAATGACCGCGCTCACGCGCCGGCCCCCGGCGATGACGCGCGGCTGGATGCCCTTGACCTTGCCGGAGACCGGCGCGTGCACCGCCGCGCTGACATAGCCGTCCGCCTCGCCGATCTTCTGTCCCATCAGCACGCGCTCGCCGATCTTTACCAGCGGCTTGCAGGGCGCGCCGGCATGCTGCAACAGCGGCACCACCGCCACGGCGGGCGCGGGCGCGTTCTCGATCGGCTTTGCGCCGGTCGCGCGCTTTTCGCTCTCGCCCGCGCACGGATGCACGCCGCGGCGAAAGGTCAATGTCTTGCCCAATGCGAATCCCCCATTTTCCGCGCGCCTCGCGCGCCATATAAAATCGTATATACCCAGTCCTGCCGTTCACAGCGGAACGGCGCGGCGTGTTTCGCGCTCCTTACAGGAAAACTCGTCGACGCCGGTAAAATGCCATATCGTTTATGATATGCTATTATATCACAAGCGCGGGAAATATGGTATATAAATTTTAAAAAAATTTGCGGATTGACCGAATTCCCTGCATCTCTTCAAACAAAACGGCTTTTCTTCATGTATCCGCGCGGCGAGGCGCAAAAACGGCCCCGCCCGCCGCGATCCGCGGGGGAAGGGCCGTTCGCCGGGCGCGGGTTCAGCAAGTCCAGGTAAACAGCGCGCCGGGCACGCGATCCACGGCAGAAAGCGCTTCCGCCGCGGTGCGGAAAACGCCGAACACCGCCGAGCCGCTGCCGCTCATGCGCACCGCGCGCGCGCCCAACGCCCGCAATCGCGCCATGACCGCGCCGATCTCCGGCATCAGGGCGATGGAGGGCGCTTCCAGGGCGTTGCCGGAGAGCGCGTCTATTTTTTCCAGATCGCGGGCGAGGATGGCGCGGGCGAGGGCCTCGTTGTCCAGCCCCAGCGTGCCGCCCATGCGGTCGTACTCGCAGAACACCTGCGCCGTGGAAAGGCCCCTGCCCACGTGAACGATGGCCAGCGGATAGCGCTCGCCGTTGCCGAGGGCGCTGATCTTCTCCCCCATGCCGCGCACGCGGGCAAAGCCGCCGGCGATGCAGTAAGGCACGTCCGCTCCCAGTGTGCGGCCGATCTTCAGAAGCTCATCCACCGGCAGGCGCAATTCCCACAGGCGGTTAAGGGCGATGAGCGTGGCGGCGCAATCGGCGCTGCCGCCGCCCAGCCCGGCG
The DNA here is from genome assembly GCA_018712885.1 of Candidatus Pullichristensenella stercoripullorum. Taxonomy (GTDB): domain Bacteria; phylum Bacillota; class Clostridia; order Christensenellales; family Aristaeellaceae; genus Pullichristensenella; species Pullichristensenella stercoripullorum. The sequence continues at coordinate 6,458 of DVGE01000036.1, forward strand.
CGGATGGGAATGTGCTTGGCGAGCGCGATGCGCGCCCCGAAGCGCTTGCCCATGTGGGCGTTGAGCGCCTGCGCCGCCTGCATGACGAGGTTGCGCCCGCCGACCGGCAGCGCCCTGCCGTTGACCGTGAGCGTCAGAAAGCGGGCGCGCTCGAACGTCAGCACGTCGGAAAGGTCGACGCGCTGCATGAGCATGTCCAGTTCGTGATAGCCGTCGTCCCTGCCGGCACACACGTCCAGCGACCAGTTGATCTTCGCCTGCGCCCGCGCGGTGATCCTCATGCCCTCTCCCCCATCGCTTTGGTAACGGCGCCAGGCGCCAGTCCCCATTATAGCACGCTTTCCGCCGCCGCGTGTTAAAAATCGGCTCCCCGCTTGCATATTTTCAAAATCGGTTTATAATGATGGTATCGCATGGACGGGAACGGTCGGGCGGGCGCGCGCGCAGAGAGACGGCGGCGGGTGCGAGCCGGAGGCGCAAAGCACGATCTCCATTCCCCGAGCATCCCCGCGAAAGCGGGGCGGGTGCGCCCGATAGCGCGCAAAGAGGAGCTTCTGCTTGAAAACGGGTGGCACCACGGCGCGCGCGCCGTCCCTGTTGATCGGGCGGGGCGTATTTTTTTAGGAGGGATACCATGCTGGACCTGAACCTCATCCGTTCCAATCCCGAATATGTCAAAGAAGCCTTGAAAAAGCGCGAATACGACGTGGACTTCAGCGAGCTTCTCGAGTGGGACGCCCGCCGCCGCGCGCTGCTGGTGGAAAACGAATCGCTCAAGGCCGAGCGCAACCGCATGAGCAAGGAGATCCCCGCCCTCAAAAAGCAGGGCAAGGACGCAAGCGACCTGCTCGCCAAGCTCAAGGAAATGGCCGATCAGGTCAAGGAGATGGACGAGGAGCAGAGCGCCCTGGAGGATAAGATCTACCGCTTCGTGGTGGCACTGCCCAACCTGCCCGCCGAGGACGTGGTGGCCGGCGGCAAGGAGAACAACCAGGTGGTCAGGGTCTACGGCGAAAAGCCCGCCTTTGACCGGGAGCCGAAGAACCACGTGGACCTTTGCACGGACCTGGGCCTGATCGACTACGAGCGCGGCGTGAAGATGGGCGGCAACGGCTTCTGGCTCTACACCGGCGTCGGCGCGCGCCTGGAGTGGGCGCTGCTCAATTACTTCATCACCGAACACATCAAGGACGGCTACACCTTCATGCTGCCGCCGCACCTTTTGACCTATGACTGCGGCCTCACCGCCGGCCAGTTCCCCAAGTTCGAGGACGACGTGTACCGCCTGACGGAGGAAGGCTTCCGCTTCCTGCTGCCCACGGCGGAGACGGCGCTGATCAACCTCTACCGCGGCGAGATCCTCTCCGAGGATGAGCTGCCCAAAAAGCTCTTCGCCTACACGCCCTGCTACCGCCGCGAGGCCGGCGCCTACCGCGCCAGCGAGCGCGGCATGATCCGCGGCCACCAGTTCAACAAGGTGGAGATGTTCGGCTACACCCGCCCCGAAGACAGCGACAGGATGCTCAAGGAGCTCATCGACAAGGCCTGCCGCCTCGTCGAGGGCCTGGGGCTGCACTACCGCCTTTCCAAGCTGGCCGCGGGCGACTGCTCCGCTTCCATGGCCACCACCTACGACATTGAGCTTTGGATCCCCAGCATGAACGAGTACAAGGAGTGCTCCTCCGTCTCCAACGCGCGCGACTATCAGGCCCGCCGCGGCAACATCCGCTTCCGCCGCAACGAGACCAAGAAATTGGAGTTCGTACACACGCTCAACGGCTCCGGCCTGGCCACCAGCCGCCTGATGCCCGCCATCGTCGAGCAGTTCCAGCAGCCGGACGGCAGCGTTATCATCCCCGAAAAGCTGCGGCCCTGGATGGACGGCATGGAGAAGATCTCTCCCCAGCGCTGAGCGCGATCGACGCGGAGGGGCCTCGCGGCCTCTCCGCTTTTTTGTGCGGCGGCGAAATTTGCGCGTTTCGCCGCAAGGATTTTCGCCATATCCCGTGACAATTTTACATTCATGCGCTATAATATCTATTTATAAAAAACATCAAAGGGGTTGCGCATACCCATGCGACATGAAAAATCCTGTGGCGCCGTGGTCTTCAGCCAGTTCAGCGGCGCATGGCACGTTCTGTTGATCCGCCACGAGCACGGACGGCATATCTCCTTCCCCAAGGGGCACGTCGAGGCGGGCGAGAGCGAACGGCAGACCGCCGAACGCGAGATCTTTGAGGAGACCGGCGTGCGCGTACACGTCGACACCGGCTTCCGCGCTGAAAACCGCTACATGGCGCGGCCGGATGTGGAAAAACTGGTGGTGTTCTTCGTCGCCGTGGCCGACGAGCAGACCCCCGTGGCCCAGCAGGGCGAAGTGGCCGTAGCCGAGTGGGTCGAAGTGGAGGCGGCCGCCGAGCGCCTTACCTATGAGCAGGATCGCCGCATATTGCGCCGGGCGCAGAAATATCTGCGCAGGGAAGAATAGGAGCCGGATGCACGCGAGCGGCCCCGCGTTCAGAAAAAAGCGCGGGGCCGCGGCGCGTCCAGGACGCTTTCCACAAATCTCACAAAAATGCGACAAAAATGCGCACACAGTTGTTCGAAGCGATACACAAAAGCAATGGGATCGCCATATTTATCCTGTATAATGGCAGAGCATGATGATATTGGGGTGATCTCATTGCGGCGAGCGGTGTCGCTTTTTTTAATGCTGTTTCTGACGCTTGCTTCCCTTCCGGCGTTCGCCGACGAACTCGTCGAGGGCGCGCGCGGCGAGGAGGTCGAGCGTTTTCAGCAGCGCTTGGCCGACCTTGGGTATCTGGACGGCAGCGTGGACGGCATCTTTGGCAAGCAGACCACCGAGGCCGTGAGCGCCTTTCAGGATCTCAACGGCCTGACGGTCACCGGCCTGGTGGATGCGGACACGCGGAAGGCGGTGTTCGGCGCGCAGGCGCGCTCCTTGCGCGTATCGTATGCGCGCGGCGACGAGGGCGACGGCGTGCGGCTGCTGCAGGAACGCCTCGTCTTCCTCGGCTTTCTCACCGATGACGCGGACGGGCAGTACGGCAAAAACACGCAAAGCGCCGTGGAGGATTATCAGGAACATCTCGTCGCGCAGGGGCTGACGTGGGTGCGTGTCACGGGCACGGCGACCTCGGTGACGCAGGAATACCTCTTTGACGAGAGCCGTTCGACGTATCTGTACGACCTGCATCTCACTGACGAGGACGCGGAGGTGCGCCGCCTGGAGCGCCGCCTGCACGCGCTGGGATACCTGGATGGCGAGTCGGACAGCGTATTTGACAGCTATACGGAAAGCGTGGTGCGCGCCTTTCAACAGGCCGCGGGCCTCGACGCGACCGGCGTAGCTGACCGCGCCACCATCGACGCCGCTTTTTCCACGGACGCGCCCGTCGCGGAGCGCTTCGTGGCGCACGACATTTACAGCGGCGACGAGGGCGAAGCGGTGACGGCCGTGCAGCGGGCCATGGCTCAATACGGCATGCTGGCCGCTGAGCCGGACGGCGTGTATGGCTCGGACACCGAGGAGGCCTTGGAACGCTTCTACGATCATTTGTTTGAAAACGGCAGCCCCTACGCGGAGAATTTCGCCATGTACGACGGCGTTTCGGCCTCGGCGCAGGATCTGCTGGCCACGGAGGACTTCTTCTTCTACCACGGCGACATCGAGCACGGCGATACGGGCGAGGATGTCGAGCGCCTGCAGCGGCGGCTCTATACGCTCTATTACATCTCCAAGGGCGTCATGGACGGCAAAGTCGGCGACAAGACCGAAGCCGCCATCCGCGAATTCCAGAAAAACAACCGCTTGGAAGAGACGGGCGTGGCCGACGAAGAGACGCAGCGGGCGCTCTTCTCCGCCAACGCCGTGGCCAAGAACACCAAGTACAAGCTGGTGGTGCGCATCAGCGAGCAGCGCGTGTACGTCTACGGGCTCAACTCCTTTGGCGAGTACGAGCTGGATCGGGACTTTATCTGCTCCACCGGCCTTGGCAACAGCACGCCGCCGGGCATCTACACCACTTCCACCGAGCCGCTGAGCCGTTGGCAGTACTTCCAGAAGTTCAAGTGCTGGGCGCAGTACTCCTTCCGCATCACGGGGGACATCTGGTTCCATTCGGTGCTCTACGACGCGCCTGATACCAGCACGCTGCGCTACGGCTCCGTCTACGCGCTCGGGCAAAAGGCCTCGCACGGCTGCGTGCGCCTGCGGGTGGAGGACGCCAAGTGGATCTACGAAAACTGCGGCGACGGCACCATCGTGGTGGTGCAGTAGCGTGAGGCCCCGTCCCTTTGCGGACGGGGCGCAGGATGTTGACAAAGTCAACAGACTGGCAGAGCGTTGAGAAAGCCCGCAAGCAAGGAAATTTTGCCAGCGGCAAAATTTGTCGCCGAAGGCGACTGGATTTGACGATCCCGAAGGGCTCGGCAAATCCAC
>DVGE01000037.1 GCA_018712885.1 Candidatus Pullichristensenella stercoripullorum
TGTGCAAGATCAACATCGACTCCGACCTGCGCCTGGCCATGACCGGCACCATCCGCCAGTACTTCAACGAGCATCCGGATCACTTCGACCCGCGCCAGTACCTCAAGCCCGCGCGCGCCAACATCAAGAAGATGGTCCAGCACAAGATCGTCGACGTGCTCGGCTGCAACGGCAAAGCCTAAGCCACGGATTGAACGCGCCGCCTCACACTGTGGGGCGGCGTTTTCGCTTGGTTTTCCATTCAATCTTCGACCGTGAAAATATCTTCGATGGAAACGCCAAATACTTTTGCGATATTCCATGCCAGCGCCAGCGAGGGGTTGTACCTGCCTTTTTCCAAATTTCCGATGGTTTCCCTGCGGACGCCCACCAGCTTTGCCAAATCTTCCTGCTTCATATCGTGTTTGGCCCGAAACTCCCTGATCCTATTCCTTATCATCTTCCAGCCCCCACTTTTCCCTGAAGCCATAGTAGGCTGTGGAGAAAGCATAAATGGCGACGGAAACCGCCCAACCCGAGGCGAGGCCGGCGGTCAGCGCTTCTTTCGCTTCTTTCAACCCGGCAAAGAAACAGACGCAGCAGACGAGCGCTACGGCGGCCATGCCGCAATAAAACGCGCGCGCTGCGGATTTGTTCATGTATTCCTTCAACATTTCATCCGGCCTGATGAAAAAATACTCAAAATCAACGGCAAAGGCAAAGAACGCCAAAAAAGACTTCGCTTCCGTGAAAACCCCGATCCACCCCAACAGGGAGAGGAATCCCATCAGCCCATACAAATTGCGCTTTGATTTCATGAAAAGCCCTCCGATATGTGGTATGTTTCGATCTTTACGATAGAAATATACCACATATCAGGGCGGCTGTCAAGCTGTTTTAAAACCATCCGCAAAATGGTTACCGCAATCGCGGGCCACTGCCAGTCAAACACAGGCGCCGGTTTCTTGCCTGTGCCCTTGAGGGCATCCCATCCCGCGCGCGGCCGTTCCAAGAGGCGTTTGAGCACTAACATGCAAAAAATACGCCAGCGCTGCCCCGCCCGCCGCGCGGGGGCTTTGCGGCTACCCCTCCGCCAGATCCCATGCCGCCAATGCCTTGTGCAGGGCGGCGCGCTTTTTACCCTCCAGCGGCGTCAGGGGCAGGCGCAGCTCCTCGTCGATCCTGCCCATCATCGCAAGCGCCGCCTTCACGGGGATGGGGTTGACTTCGCAAAAGAGAGCGTCGGCAATGTCCAGCAGCGCGAACTGCATCTCCCGGCTCAGGTCGATATCGCCGCGCAGGTAGCTGGCGGTCATCTCGTGCACGGCCGTGGGCAGCACGTTGGCCACCACCGAGATCACCCCGCGCCCGCCCAGCGCCATCATCGCGTACGCCTGATCGTCGTTGCCGGCGTAGAGCGCCGCGCCGGGGCAGAGGGCGGCGAGGCGCTGCATCTGGCGGATGTCGCCCGAGGCCTCCTTGACGCCGCGGATCATCGGGTGTTTGAGCAGCTCCGCCACCGTTTCGGGCGGCAAGTTCATCCCCGTGCGCGAAGGCACGTTGTAGGCGATGATGGGTATATCCACGCTGTCGGCGATGGCGCCGTAGTGCGCGAGAAGCCCCGCACGGCTGGCCTTGTTGTAGTAAGGCGTCACCACCAGCAGCCCGTCCGCGCCCAGCGCCTGCGCCTGCTGTGCGTGCGCCACGGCCGCGCGCGTGTCGTTTGCTCCCGCGCCGACGATCAGCGGCACGCGCCCCGCCACGGTGGAAACGGCACATTCGATCAGCGCCGCCCGTTCCGACGGGGCAATGGTGCAGGGTTCGCCCGTGGTGCCGAGGATGACGATGGCGTCGGTCAGCATGTCGATCTGCCAGTGGATGAGCGCTTCAAAGGCGCGAAAGTCCACCTTGTCGCCGGAAAATGGCGTGACCAGCGCCACGCCGCTGCCGTAAAACAGCGCGTTCCGCATAAAAAGCTCCCCCTTCCTGCGACCAATGTATGGCCGGGAAGGGGGAGGGATGCCCTTTTGCTCAGCCGACGTCCACGCCGGGGTAGCGCATCAAAAGGCTCGTCTGACAAAACCCCGCCGATTCCAGCGCCCGCAGCAGCACGGGGATGCGCGCCCGCGCGTCCGCCAGCACCACCTCGACGCCGTCGTCCTCAAAGTATTCGCCCGCCAAGCGCAGCAGGTGCCGGGCGACGCCCATGTTGCGCCAGCGCCGCGCGGTGTGGATATAGCCGATGCGCCCGATGCCGCCGTCCTCGCGCCAACAGGTCAGTTCACCCGCCAGCCCGGTGGGGGAAACGCAGAGTATGCGGCGAAACCCGTCGGCGGCGGTGTATTCGTCCAGCCATTCGCCGTCGCGCGCGCATTGGAAGAGCTGGTTGTAGCGTTCGAGGAAGAACTGGCGCTCCTCGGCGTCGGTCAGCTCGTCCTCCACCAGCACGCAGCCGGCGGGCATGTGCGTTTCCGGCAGGCGATGGAAGTCCAACTCCATGCGCACCAGGCCGTCGTTGTCCTGAAAGCCGTATTGTTCCAGCGCCGCCAGCAGCCATTCGTCTTCCGGCGGACAGGCGGCGTAGATGCGCGAAGGCGCCTTTTCCTGCGCCGCCATCGACCGCGCCAGCGCCATCGCCGCGCCCACCGTGCGGCCAAAGGCGGAAAATTCGCCGGCGAATTCCAGCCGATAGTTGTTCGGCCGCGCCGGGAACAGCGCCGGATTCGGCTCAGGGTGGACAACGCAGCAGCCCAGCCGCTCGCCGCTTTTTTCGTCGATGGCCTCAAAGCCGTTCTCGGCCGGTTCGTCAAACAGGGATTCCCGGGGATTGCGAAGGATCATCGTTCGTACCTCAAAAATTCTACTCCCACTCGATAAACGCCGTCGGCATGCCGGTCACGTCGTAGAGCACGCGGTTGACGCCGGGCACTTCGGCGGTGACGCGCTGGCAGACGCGCTCCAGCAGGTCGTAAGGCAGGCGGTAGGCGTTGAAGGAAAGCACGTCGTGCGAGCTGACCGCGCGCAGCGCCACGGCGTATTCCTCGCAGACGCGGCCGTTGCGCGGGCCGAGCGTGCGGATGTCCGTGAGCACGGCAAAGTACTGCCAGATGCGGCGGTCGAGGCCGGCGGCGACCACTTCCTCGCGGAAGATGGCGTCCGCCTGGCGCACCATGTCGAGCTTTTCGCGCGTGACCTCGCCGACGATGCGCAGGGCAAGCCCCGGCTCGGGGAAGGGCTGGCGGCGGGTCAGCTCCGCGGGCATGCCCAACACGTCGCCCAACTGCCGCACTTCATCCTTGAACAGCAGGCGCAGAGGCTCCACGCACTTCTCGAATCCGGCCGTTCGCCGGGCGGCGCCGGAGAGCACGTCCGGGTAGATGGTGCCCAGGGCCAGGCTGTCCACGCCCTGCGCGGCGCGCGCCTCTTCCTCAAAAACGGCCATGACTTCCCGCTCCACGACTTCGCGCTTGGCGGCGGGGGAGCAAACGCCTTCGAGCCGCGCGAGGATGCGCTCGCTCGCGTCGATGCAGGTCAATTCCATGCCCAGCGCCTCGCGGAACGTGGAGGTCACCAGCGCTGGCTCGCCCTTGCGCATCAGCCCCGTGTCGATGAAGACGCATTTGAGCCGATCGCCGATGGCGCGGTGCAAAAGCGTGGCGCAGACCGCCGAATCGACGCCGCCGGAAATGGCGATCAGGGCGCTGCCCCCGCCGATGTCTTTGCGGATGCGCGCCTCGGCGCGTTCGAGGAAAGCCTCCATCGACCACCAGGGCTCGCAGCCGCAGATATTGCCGGCAAAGTTGGCGAGTATCTGCAAGCCGTCCGGGTCGTTGGCCTCGGCGTAAAACTGCAGGGCGTAGAGCTTCCTTTCCTCACAGGCGAAGGCGGGCACCAATCCGCCGTCGGAAAAGGCGATGGCGCCAAAGCCCTCCGGCAGCTCCAGAGAGTCCACGCGGGAGAAAAAGCGCTCGGATTCGCCCAGCCCCTCGAACAGCGGCGAATCGGCAAAGGAGATCTGCGCCGAGCGGTCGGTGAGCTGCGTGCCCAGCAGTTGGCCGCCGAGCGTCAGCGCCATTTGCCGCGCCCCGTAGCCCATGGCCAGGACCGGCAGGCCGAGGGTGAACACGTCCGCGTCTACGCTGCGCGCGTCCGGGGCGCCGGGGTCGCCCGTGCCGCCGGCCAGCACAAGCCCCTTGGGGCCGCGCGCGGCCAGCTTAGCGGCTGGCGTCTCGCCGGGCACGATCTCGCAGAAATAGCGCTCGCCGCGCAGTTTGCGCGCCATGCGCTGCGCCTGCTGTCCGCCGAAATCGAGAATGAGAATAAAATCGGTATCCATGTTCCTCCTTGCGGGCGCGAAAGCGCCGCTCAGCGCTTCGGCTCACCGGGCTTGGCGCTCCGATGGTCGACGATGTCGATCTTGCGCAGGATCTGCTGCGTCACATCTATCTGCAAAGCATCGGCCAGTTGCAGGCCGTACATCATCACGTCCGCGAATTCCTCGCCGATGAGGGCCACGCGCTCCGGGTCGCCGCCGCGCAAAAGGCGCTCGACGTCCTCGGCGTTGAGCCATTGGAAGTGCTCCAAAAGCTCCGCCATCTCCACGGTCATGGCCATGGCCACGTGCTGCGGATTTTGCACGCCGTTCTCGTCGCCCCATCCTTTGCGCCGGCACATGGCCAAAATCTGCCGCTTCAGCTCCCGAATGGGCGTATTGCTGTCGTCCGGCAAGACCTACACCCCCACAATACAGCTTATGCTCGGGATTATACCATATTTCAGGCCTATATGCAAACACGCAATCGTGAAGGTTTGAAGACAAAACAGCGCACAGGCGCGCGAAAGCGGCGGGGGAGAGCCCCGCCGCCCAGACCACTGACAAACCCCTGCGTTTGTGTGTGAACGCAGGGGTAAGATATATAAGAGCGTAAAGCAAAGAGGCCACCAGCCTCTTGATATTTTGCACCGCCGCTGTCAGGAAACACTGTTCCCGCATGTT
>DVGE01000038.1 GCA_018712885.1 Candidatus Pullichristensenella stercoripullorum
GAGCGCGTCTACGAAGTGGGCCGCATCTTCCGCAACGAGGGCATGGACACGCGCCACAACCCCGAGTTCACCTCCGTGGAGATGTATCAGGCCTACACCGACTACCACGGCATGATGGACTTCATCGAGGAGCTCTACAAGTACGTGGCCAACAAGGTCTGCGGCACCACGGACGTGCCCTACCAGGGCGAGATCATCCACCTGGGCGGCGAATGGGCGCGCATGACCATGAAGGAAGCGGTGAAGAAGTTCACGGGCGTGGACTACGACGCCTGGGCGGACGATGCGGACGCCCGCGCCGCCTGCAAGGCCGCCGGCCTCGAGCCGGAGGCGGGCTTTACCAAGGGCGAGTGCCTCAGCCTGCTCTTCGAGGAATGTGTCGAAGACAAGCTCATCCAGCCCACCTTCATCTACGATTACCCCATCGAGGTCTCGCCGCTGGCCAAGCGCAAGCCGGACGACCCGCTCTTTACCGAGCGCTTTGAGTACTTCATCACCGCCAGCGAGTTCGGCAACGCCTTCTCGGAGCTGAACGACCCCATCGACCAGCGCGAGCGCTTTGAAAAGCAGGTCGCCGCCAAGCGCGCGCAGGGCGCCAACGCCTCTGTGGACGAGGACTTCGTCCTCTCGCTGGAATACGGCCTGCCCCCCACGGGCGGCCTCGGCTTCGGCCTCGACCGCTTCGTGATGCTGCTCACCGATTCGCCCTCCATCCGCGACGTGCTGCTCTTCCCCACGATGAAGCCGCTGGAAAAGCAGGACGCGCCCAAGGCCGAGGCCGCGAAGGCGGAAGCGCCCGTTGTCCAGCCCAAGGTGGAGACGATCGACTTATCCAAGGTGGAGATCGAGCCGCTGTTCAAGGACTATGTGGATTTTGAGACCTTCGCCAAGTCCGACTTCCGCGCCGTGAAGGTGAAGGAATGTACGGCGGTGCCCAAGTCCAAAAAGCTGCTCAAGTTCGTCCTCGACGACGGCACGGGCACGGACCGCATCATCCTCAGCGGCATCCACGAGTACTACGAGCCGGAAACGCTGGTGGGCAAGACGCTCATCGCCATCACCAACCTGCCGCCGCGCCCGATGATGGGCATCGACTCCTGCGGCATGATCATCAGCGCCATCCACCACGAGGAAGGTGAGGAACGCTTGAACCTCCTGATGGTGGACGACCGCATCCCCGCCGGCGCGAAGCTCTATTAAAACGAGACGCACGCATTTTCTGCGGCCCTGGGAATTTCGGAATTTCTACCGGCCGGCGCCGGAAAATGCGCGGAGCCGGAGAAATTGCAAATCATACAAAGGAAGCGGGCAGCCCCACAAAAAAGGGGCTGCCCATTTTTCTGGATGGTCGGTGGAGGCGGGGATGCCGATCCTCCTTACTCCAGCCCGTTGTAGGCGGTATCGTCCACCGGCTCACACCACTCGTTGGAAGTCTCCTCGCCAGGCACCTCGACGGCGATGTGACTGAACCAGCTGTCCTTTTTCGCGCCGTGCCAGTGCTTGACCTCCGCCGGGATGGTGACGACCATGCCGGGGGTCAGGCTGACGGCAGGCTTACCTTCTTCCTGATACCAGCCCTCGCCGGCGGTGCAGATGAGCAGCTGCCCGCCGCTGCTTCTGGCGTGGTGGATGTGCCAGTTGTTGCGGCAGCCCGGCTCAAAGGTGACGTTTGCTAGGAACACCGGGCATTTGCCCGCCTCCGTCAGGGGATTCAGGTAGGAATTGCCGGTGAAATACCGGGCGTAGGCGGTGTTGGCATTGCCAAGGCCGAACATGTTTTCCTTGTCAAACCGTTCTTTCTCATGGATACGCATGGAAATTCCTCCTTGCTTGATCGTTTTTGTGGTCTTGACCCGCGTTCGCGGCAAATGGGGAACGGACTCCGTTTTTGTCCATCCATGTCCTGAGGGCCTCCGGCAAGAGCGCCTCGCCTTCTATTACGCCCAATGCCTTGCGCACATCCGCCCGGGGGCACAGCCCGGCAATATCGCGGCCGGGATCGCAGGGGACGCCGCCGCAATGGGAGTAAAACGGCAGGATGACCTTGCCGGACAGGTCGTTTTTCGCCAGCCATGACGCCAGCGGAGGCGCGATCGTCCCGCACCAGTTGGGGGAACCGACGAAGATGAGCGGATAAGGCTTCGGATCGCAGGCGCCGGGCAGCAGATGGGGATGATAGCCCGTCTGCACCTCCCGCCTGACTTGCGCGAGCAGTTCCGGGAACGCCATGGGATAGGGCTGCCAGGGATAGATCTCGCGCCAGTCGCCGCCAGTCATGCGGCAAATCTCCTGCGCGATGCGATGCGTATTGCCGGAATAGGAATATGATACGATCAACAGCCTGTTCATTTTTGCGGTTCTTTGCCAATGGACATGCACTTGCCGATGACGTCGCCGGTGCACAGGTATTCATAAGTGGGCATTTCAAAAAGCACCGGCTTGAGGGCGCGGTAGTCGATCTTGCCCGTCTCGTTCAGCACGCTTTCCTCGGCATAGGTGGCGTCGATGGTGCAGATAAAACTCTCGAAGCCCTTGGTGTTGTAAACATCTTCCACGCTGCACACCATCGTGACGGGGGCCTGCTGGATCATCGGCACGCCCGCGTCGTCCAGCACATAGTCAAACAGCGTGGATTTATCCTCCTTGCCGCCGCTGACGCAGCCGGAGCGGTCGGCCCTGGGCAGCAGCGCCTCGTCCACGATGTTGATGGAGAGTTTTTTGCTCGCCTTGATGCCCTTGTTGGTATAGTGTGCGCTGGCAAGGCTGACCATCACATGGTCGTGACCGATGATGCCCACATGGCCCACCAGCAGCCAGTTTGGCTTGCCGTCGACCATTGCGCCGACGACGACCAGCGGCGTGGGGTACAGAGCCAGCGCGTTTCCGATATGCTTTTTCATGGTGTATGACCTCCCGAATGATCGTTGTTGTTTTATTGTCTTGCAAAGCCGCCGCGTCGCCCGGCACTCGTTCCCGATCTTCTGCCTTTCGCCGCCCTTTGCAGTAGCTTGGACAGGTAGTGCCCCAGGCAGATGAACGTTCCCATCATGGCCAGATAGTCCAGATAGAACAGCAGGGGCGGCTCGCTGAGATCCAGAAACACGAATTGCGTGTGCACCAGCATATAGGTGAGCAGGCCGCGCTGGACGAAAGAGAAAAGCCCATAGGCGGCAATGGCGGCTGCGACGACCGGCAGCAGGAACTTGCGCGCGCGGGAAGGGGCTTTCAGCCGCAGCGCTTTGCGGGCGAGCCCCGTGAACATGCCCCAGTGCAGCCCCAAATGCAGCGACATCAGCACGAAGCCCCAGTAGGAAGCCGCCATGTGCAAAAGCCGCGCGAAGGACATGCCGCCGTGGATATCCAGAAACGCAAAGACGTGGTTGGAGAGCATGATCCCGCTCACCATCAGGCCAATCATAGCTAGAAATACCAGCAAATCGACGGCAATCTGGAAAATGCGCGAGGGAGGATACTTTCCGCGGGACAGGTTTTTGTACCAGTTGCGGTCAAGGACGTGATGGGCGATGAACAGGACGAACATCCCGGCGCCCGCCCATTCGTGGGCAACGTCGCCCCAGAGTTGGTACCCCATCAAAAACAGCAGCCCGAGCGTCATTGCGGCGTCGATCGCTATTTTGCATTTTGCCTTCGCTTTCATGATCCTCCCTCGCCTCCGCGGTCAGTTCAGTTCCAGCGCCGCGAGCCATTCCGTCACGGCGTTCTGCGCGTCCGCAAGTTCGCCCTCCGTGAGCGCGATCCCTTCCAGGATGGTCGCGCCGGCCGCGCTTTCCGCGATGCCGTCCAGGCTGCGGCCAAAGCCGCCGCTGGCGCTGGTGTTGAAGGGAACGAGCGTTTTGCCGGTGAAATCATAGGATTCCAGGAAGGTGTACACCGCCATGGGCGCGTCGCTCCACCAGTTGGGATAGCCCACGAAGATCACATCGTAGTTTTCCCAGTTCTCCACCTGCGCGGCCAGTTCGGGCCGGGCGTTGTCCGCCTGTTCCTGACGGGCGATGTCCAGAAGCGCGTTATAGTCGTCCGTATAGGGCGTTGCCGGTTCGATCTTGAATACGTCTGCGCCGGTCGCGGCCTGAATGATCTGCGCGACCTGCTCGGTATTGCCGGACCAGGAGAAATAGGCGATCAGCGCTTCGCTGCCGGCTTCCGCCCCGGGCGTTTCCGGCGCTTCCGTGGCGGACGGAGAAGCAGTGGCCTCGCCATAGGCGGTCAGGCAGCAGCCGACAGTGAGGACAAGGATCAGCACGGTGGACGAGAGAAACATCAGCATCTTCTTCATGTTTGGGAACTTCCTTTCTTTTTGTGTGTCGATCCAAACGGGCGGCGCACTGGCGCATGGAGGCGTTTTTCCCTCGCGGATCGCAGTCCGCCTGCCCGCCCGCTTTGCGGTTATTTCAACCGATCGCCAAGGCTGTACGCCTGCTGGGGATACCGGGAATGTTGCGTCATCGAAGGCGTGCCGCAGCCGTAGCCCAGCACCATGCCCATGTCGGTGAGGTTCAGGTAGCGCACCAGCGTTTTGTAATGCGCCTCCAGCGCCTCAAAGGTTTGATCGTCGCTGTTCCAGGCCACGGCGAGCAGCGCCGATCTCATGTGTTTGCGCTGGATGGAGCTGTTGAACGCGCAGAAGCGGTCGATCATGGCCTTCAGCTGGGCGCTCATCCCGTAGTAGTACAAGGGCGTGACAAATACCAGCATATCGGCGTCGAGGATCTTTCTGCGGATGGCCTCCACGTCGTCCTTCTGCACGCAGGGGCCTTCGTAGCCGCAGCGGATGCAGCCGGTGCAGGGGTGGATATTGGCGTGGGCCACATCCACGATCTCCACGCTGTGCCCGGCTTCCTCGGCGCCCTGCCGGAAGCAGTCCGCCAGCAGGTTGGAGGAACCGTTTTTATTGGGGCTGCCCTCCAAAAGTATGATCTTCATGGCGGTATTCTCCTTTATGCGGTCGCTCTCAACAGTTCTCTGCACACATTCAGCGCGTTGAACAGGCGGGGAATCCCCATATAGCCGCCGGCGTGGACGAGGGCGCAGACCACTTCCTCCTTGGCGTTGCCCGCCTTCAGCGCGCCCTGCACATGGCTTTTTAACTGCACTTCCGCGCCGCCCAGCGCCGCCAGCAGCACCACAGTGAGCAGTTCGCGGGTCTTGCCATCCAATCCAGTGCGGGTGTTGAAGTCACCGAAGCACAGTTCGGTCAAAAAGCGCGGCACCGCCTGGGCAAATTCGCCGGGCAGCCAGGTGTAGCGGTCGGCGATCTCCGTCCCGTAAAGGGGCGCCTGGATCTCCAGCCCCTTCCGGTAACGCTCGTCCTCGCTTTCGCCAGTGAGCGTCTTCTGGCTGGGCAGGGGCAGCTCGATGCCGTTCCCGGCAAATACCTCGTTCATCGTACTAATGGCATTGAGGGTTTTGGGGAAGCCGATAAACGGCGCACACTGGTAGATCGCTTCCCGAATTTCCACCGGCGTACAACCGGCGTTGAGGCTGGCCTGTACATGAGCCTTCAGCTGGGGCAGCGCGCTCAGCGTGGTCAGCACCGTGATGGTGACCAGCTCCCGCATGCGGTTGTCGAGGCTGCCTGTGTAGCATACATCTCCAAAGATATACCCCTGCAGGATCTGCATGAACTCGCCGTCCGACCCTTCGTTTCCCGCGGCATGGCTGTGAAACAGCTCCTGCATTTTCTGTTCTGTACGTTCTTTTCTATTCATCGTTGGATACCCTCCTGATCATTCTATTGCTTCTATGGTGATCGTCCCGGACATCGCGCCGACCAGCTCCCCGCCGGAAACGGCCTGCCCCAGTTCGAACAGCCCCGGGTTTTCGTTGTGATCCCCATAGAAGAACACCACGTCGCCCCAGGGCTCGTAATAGGCCAGCGTTCCCGCCCCGGCCCGCTCTCTGGGGATATTATAGAGCGCGCACGGCACAATGTCTAATACTTATTGCTTATCGAAAAATATACGAAATATGTATGGATCAACACAAAAATACCTTCGGCGGAACGCTCCCGTCGAAGGCACGAATACGGCTGTCCTATTCCATTCTTGCGCGCATCATATTGATCTCCTGAATGAACAGGGAGGTGGCCGGTGAAAACAGTTTGTTCTTCTTCCATACCAACACGCTGTGGGTCATCCGCCGCGGCTTCAGCGGGATAAAGCGCAGGCGCGGGTCGCTGCGTATGGCGAGCGCGCCGTCCATGCAAAAGGCGCAGCCCAGCCCCTCCGCGACCACCAGGGCGGCGTTGGAAAGCAGGGTGTAAAACATGGGGATCTTCAATTCCTTTTCGTCGCACCTCAACCAGTTCAGAACTACCGCCCGGATACTTTCCCGCAACGGCAGGATCAGCGGGTAGGCGATCACATCCTCCGCCGTAAGGGACGCCTTTTCGGTCAGCGGATGATCGTCCCGCACCAGCAGGCCCCAG
>DVGE01000039.1 GCA_018712885.1 Candidatus Pullichristensenella stercoripullorum
GGAAAGGAGAAGATCATCATGCGTTACGATTCGGACGAGATGGAGCGGCAGGCCATTCTGGCCACCGCCGCGCGCATGTGCGCCGCCGCGCGCACCGCGCCCAAGGCCAAGGGCGTGGACAACATACTGACCATGGTCTTGACCGGCGAGGAGAAAAAGGCGCTCGCGGAGAAGATGCGCGAAGTCGCCGCCACGGGCAACCCCGCCGTGCAGTTCTTCCTGCGCGACGCGGACAATGTGGATACGGCGCAGGCCCTCGTGCTCATCGGCGCAAAACCGGCGCGCGCGGGGCTGACGGTGTGCGGCTTCTGCGGCTTTGACAGCTGCGCCTCCGCCGACGCATCCGGGGCGCGCTGCGCCTTCAACATGATCGACCTGGGCATCGCCGTGGGCAGCGCCGCGGCCGCGGCCGCGGACGACCGCGTGGACAGCCGCGTGCTCTACTCGGCGGGCAAGGCCGCGCAGCTGATGCAGTACGAGGATTTCGACGTCGTCTGGCTGGCCATCCCCATCGCCGCCTACGGCAAGAGCCCCTTCTTCGACCGCAAGCCGAAAAAATAGCGCGTTGATAAAACGTTGAAGGCGGCGGGCTATACTTGTTTCCCGAAATGTGGTATACTAAACGTGCGCGCCTTTCGGGGCGGCGCGGTTTGAGGGAGACAGTGTATGAAACGCAAACGCGAACGGGCGCAGCTGACCGAGGCGCACAAAAAGAAGATATACCTTTTCGCCATCGTCGTAGCGCTTCTCTTCATCGCTGCGGTCGGCTATCTGGTGGGCAAGCCGATGGTCGAGTTCGTGCGGGAGCCGGAGCGCTTCCGCGCTTGGGTGGATTCCTCCGGCTTTGTGAGCCGCGTGATCTTCGTGGGCATGGTCGTCTTTCAGCTCGTCATCGCCCTCATTCCCGGCGAACCCCTGGAGATGGGCGCGGGCTATGCCTTTGGAGCTGTGGAAGGCACCATCCTCTGCATCGCCGGCTGCGTCGTCGGCAGCGCGCTGGTCTTCCTTTTCGTGCGTCGCTTTGGCGTGAAGCTGGTGGAGGTGTTCTTCCCCCGCGAAAAGATACGGTCTCTGCGCTTTTTGCAGGATTCGCGGCGGCTGAACCTGCTCACGTTCATCGTCTTTTTCATCCCCGGCACGCCGAAAGACCTGCTTTCCTATTTTATCGGCCTTACCGACATGAAACTGGGCACATGGCTTCTCATCACCGCCGTGGCCCGCATCCCCTCGATCGTCACCTCGACCGTTACCGGCGACGCGCTGGGGCTCAAGAACTACCAGTTCGCCATCATCGCCTTCGGTGCGACGCTGCTCTTGAGTCTCGTCGGCATCCTTGTCTACCGCCGCCTCAGCGCGCGGCGGCATCCCAACGGCTAAGGAGGGGTCTTATGCTCAGCGACATCCAGATTGCCCAACAGACCGAGATGTGGCACATCCGCAGGGTCGCCGAACGCGCGGGCGTGGCGGAGAAGTACCTCGAACAGTATGGAAACTACAAGGCCAAGATCGACCTTTCCCTTTTGAGCGAGCCGCAGCCGGACGGCAAGCTCGTGCTCGTCACCGCCATTACCCCTACGCCGGCGGGCGAGGGCAAGACCACCACCACCGTCGGCCTTGCCGATGCCCTGCGGCGCATCGGCAAAAACAGCGTCGTCGCCCTGCGCGAACCGTCGCTCGGCCCGGTGTTCGGCGTCAAGGGCGGCGCGGCGGGCGGCGGCTACGCGCAGGTGGTGCCCATGGAGGACATCAACCTCCACTTCACCGGCGATTTCCACGCCATCGGCGCGGCCAACAACCTCCTGGCCGCCATGCTGGACAACCACATCTATCAGGGCAACGCCCTGCGCATCGACCCGCGCCGCATCACATGGAAGCGCTGCGTGGATATGAACGACCGCCAGCTGCGCTTCGTGGTGGACGGTCTCGGCGGCCGCGTCAACGGCACGCCCCGCGAGGACGGCTACGACATCACCGTCGCCAGCGAGATCATGGCCGTGCTCTGCCTTGCCACCAGCATCGCCGACTTGAAAGAGCGCCTTTCGCGCATCATCGTCGGCTATACCTACGACGAACAGCCCGTCACCGCCGGCGACCTCAAGGCCGCGGGGGCGATGGCGGCGCTTTTGAAGGACGCGCTCAAGCCCAATCTGGTGCAGACGCTGGAACACACCCCGGCGCTCATCCACGGCGGTCCCTTTGCCAACATCGCCCACGGCTGCAACAGCGTGCTGGCCACGCGCATGGCCTTGAAACTGGGCGACTACGCCGTCACCGAGGCCGGCTTCGGCGCGGACCTCGGCGCGGAAAAGTTCCTCGACATCAAGTGCCGCATGGCCGGCCTGCGCCCCGCGGCGGTGGTCGTGGTGGCCACGGTGCGGGCGCTGAAGCTGCACGGCGGCCTGAAAAAGGACGAGCTGAAAAATGAAGACCTCGCGGCGCTGGAAAAGGGTCTGCCGAACCTGCTGCGCCACGTGTCCAACATCACAAACGTCTACGGCCTGCCCTGCGTGGTGGCCATCAACCGCTTCCCGGACGACACCGAGGCGGAACTGAAACTGGTCGAAGAAAAGTGCCGCGCGCTGGGCGTGAACGTGGCCCTCTCCGAGGTCTGGGCCAAGGGCGGCGAAGGCGGCGTGGCGCTGGCCGAGGAAGTGGTGCGCCTCTGCGAGGCGGAAAACCGCTTCCAGTACAGCTACGACCTTTCCATGACCATCGAGGAAAAGCTGGGTGCCATCGCCCGCCGCGTCTATGGCGGCGCGGGCGCGGAATTGCTGCCCGCGGCGAAAAAGCAGGCGCGCCAGCTCACGGAACTGGGCTTTGGCGGCCTCCCCGTCTGCGTGGCCAAGACGCAATACAGCTTTTCCGACGACCCGAAGAAGCTGGGCGCGCCGGAGAACTTCACCATCACCGTGCGCAACCTGCGCGTCTCGGCGGGCGCGGGCTTCATCGTCGCCCTCACCGGCGACATCATGACCATGCCCGGCCTGCCCAAAGTTCCCGCCGCGGAGAACATCGACGTGGACGAAACGGGCAGGATCACGGGGCTGTTCTAAAAATGCATCGTATATTGCGGAAGCCGCGAACGCCTGTCGCGGCTTCCGCGCATATCTTCCCGGAAAGGCTGGTGAACATGGGGACGAATTTTAGAGATTACCTCAACAAGCAACTGCGCGACCTGACATTCAAGGCGGAATACGACGCGCTGGAACCGGAGTTCGCCATTCGCCAGGCCATCATCGACGCACGCGAGGCAGGCAGGTCGGGGCAAATGGCACGTGATGCGTCCGCGCCGTCCGTCGCGGCGGATACAATAAACAAAGACGCCCCGCATCCGACGTAAATTCGGACGCGGGGCGTCTCTATGCGTGTACAGGCTCAATCGCTGAGCACGAAGTGGCAGAAGCGCAGCACCTCGTACCAGTCGTCGCTGTCGAAGCAGACGAACTTGCCGTCCTTGAGCGACGCGCCGGGGTAAAAGCTCCTGGAGTAGGCCACGTGGTGCTTGATGAAATCCACCTCGATGTGGAAGTGCTCCGGCATCGGCACCTTGCACTGGGCGGCGTTTTGCACGGCTTTGGCGGCGGCGGCCTCGATGCGTTCTACGGCCTCGTCCGGGTGGATGGAAGTCACGCCGTTGCCGCGCCCTTCGTTGACCGGCACGGTGGTGATGGCGGGGATGAGCCCGCGGGCAAAGTCGCACAGCGCCTTATCGCCGGTGATGAGCGCCACGGGCACGCCGTAGTAGCCGGCGGTGTAGGCGTTGAGCAAAAATTCGCTGCACATTGTGCCGTTGAGGGTCACGTGGTCGTTTTTGAGGTTCATCGTGTGGCTGAGGGGGTTGCCAGGGCAGCCCGCCCAGGCATGGTAGCCGGTGAAAAATACGGCGTCGAAATGCTCCTGGTCAAGCCCCGTCATCATCGAGAGCGGGTCGCCGGACCAGGCGCGATGGATGCGCGCGCCGCGCGGCAGCACGGTGGGGTCGATATTGCGGGCAGAATCATGCGCATCCTTGACCAGCACGCCCTCCGCGCCGGCGGAGAGCGCGCCGCGGCAGGCGGCGGCCACTTCGCGGCTCATCTGCTTCTGGTAGGGGGCGTAGTCCATGGGCGTGGAGCGCTCCGTCTCCGGCCAGGCGACGATGCCGCAGGTGCCCTCCATATCGGCGCTCAAAAATACCTTCATTCGTATCCGTCCTTTCGGGAATGTCTAGAAATAGCTGCCCACGGCGCTGAGCTTTTCGGCCAGGTCGGCACGGAAGTCCTCCGCGTCGGGGTCTAGGCTGTTGATGGTGAAGCCGTCGTCGCCAGCGCGTCCGGTGGAGTGGCAGTAGCGCCCCTCGCCCAGGTACACGGCCACGTGGCCGGGGAAGAAGAGCAGGTCGCCCCTGCGCATGCGCTCGCGTGGTATCTCGTGGATGGGGAAGCCCTCGACGATGTTGGCGTCGCGGTAGATGAGTATGCCGCAAAGCATGTAGGCCATGGAAGCCAGCCCCGAGCAGTCGATGCCCAGGGGAGACTTGCCGCCCCAGCGGTAGTGCGTGCCGCGATAGAGCATGGCGGCCTCGGCAATGGCGCGCCGCAACCCGGCCTCGTCTTCGCAGCAGGGGGCGGTGTAGTGCTCGCCGAGGATGGACGCCTGCGCGTAGCCCTCGCGCCCATCGGCCAAAATCACCTTCTGCCAGCCGCTCTCTGCCTCGCCGCGAACGCCCAACACCGCGCCGCGCGTCACGCCTTGCAAAAACAGTCCCTGTACCTTGGGCAATGAAAGCACGTCGCAACAGTTCTTGTTGCGTACCACGCGCTTGGGCAGCATTTCCCACGCCCGCGCCGCCTCGTCGCCGACGATGAGCTGCTCTTTGGGCGCGTAGCCCTCGTAGCGGTAGTGCGTGCGCACCCTGACCCAGCCGGCGGCGGCCTCTTCGAGGATATCCACCACCATGCCGTACAAAACTTCATCCGCCAGCGTGCTTTCCCACTTGGGCTCCGCCTTCAGCGGGCAGACGGCGGCATTGACGATCGCTTTCACGCGCGTTTCTCCTTCATAAAGTCATAGACGAGGCGCGAGACGCGGCCGATGAGCCGCGCCTGCTCCGGCTGTCCGTCCAAGGACGGGCCGTCCCAGGTAAAGACGCCGAGGAAGTAGGGCCGCCCTTTCAGGAAGAACACCCCCGCGTCGTGCGTCAGGTGATCCAACCCGCCGGGCTTGTGCCAGACCGTTACCGCGTCTGGGATATAGCGCTGCAATTCGTCGAACGAGCGCACGCGGGAGAGAAAGTCCGCCGCCACGGCGCGCAGTTCTTCGCTCAAAATCTCCCCGCGGTAGAGCATTTCGTAGAGGCGGAACTGGTCGAGGGCGGAGGTGTAGTTGTTGCGCCCCTCTCGGACCGCCGTCCAGTCGAGCATCTTGCGCTGGCAGGCGGTATTTTCAAGCCCCAGCCGCGCGCAATATGCGTTGATATGCTCGTAGCCCAGCGTGGAGATGACGGCGTTGGTGGCGGTGTTGTCGCTCAAAACGATCATCCAGTAGAGCATCTCCCACAAAGAACAGCCGTCCTGCCGGTATTCCGGCTCGAACACGCGCGTGTCCTCGCGGAAGTCCTCCGGGGCGATGGAAATGTGCGTATCCAGCGCCAGCTTTCCGGCCATGACATCTTCCAGCGCGCAAAAGAGCAGCGCTACCTTGATCGTCGAAGCCGAAACCACTCGCGTTTCGGCGCGCAGCGAGGCGACGACTTCGCCTGTGGTCAGATCGACAGCGTGCAGAGCGCTTTTCGCAGGAAAGGCGTCGAGGATGGCCGCGAGTTTTGCCTGCAAATCAGCGTTGCCCATCGCCTACGCCTCCCCGATACGCACCGCTCCCGCCGCCGCGTCCAGTTCGCAGACGCGGCCCAGCGGCAGGGCGTGGGTGGGCATGCTGTGGCCGCAGGCAAAGCCGCAGATGGCGGGCTTGCCCGCCGGGGCGATGAGCTGGCGGAAGATCTCTTCCAAGGGGAGCGTGCAGCCCGGGTTTTCCGGTTCGCAGTCCGTCCAGTGGCCGAGGATGATGCCGGCGCAGTCGTCGAACTTGCCGCCGTTGCGCAGCTGCGTAAGCATGCTGTCGAGGCGATAGGTCTTTTCGTTCACGTCTTCGAGGAAGAGGATCTTCCCGCGCGTGTCGATCTCCCACGGCGTGCCCATGGAAGCCGCCAGCAGGGAGAGGTTTCCGCCGCACAGCGCCCCCTGAGCCGTGCCTGGCACCAGCGTTCTGGGTGCGTAGCCTTCCGGGGCTTCCAACGTCCCGCAAAGGCCGCCGAAAAGCGCTTTTTTCAACGCTTCGAGGGAAAAGGCATCCACTTCCCAGTCTGTGGCGGGCATGATGGCGTGGTACGTCTCCATGCCGCACTTCTGGTTCAGGAACGTGTGCAGTGCCGTGATGTCGGAATAGCCGCCAAACCACTTGCGGTGCTTGCGGATGACCGCCGCGTCCAGGAGCGGCAAGATGCGGTGCGCCCCATAGCCGCCGCGCACACACCAGATGCCGTCGATGGCGCTGTTTTCAAAGGCGTGCATGATGTCCTGCGCACGCTGCGCGTCCGTGGCGGCGAGGTAACCGTCGCGGCTTTGGTAGAGGCAGGAGGGGTAGTAGACGGGCTTTAGCCCCAGGGCGCTGACAAAGGCGTCCGCGCGCCGCAGGCGCTCCTCCGACACCGCGGAGGAGGGGCCGACCAGCGCCACCCGCGCGCCGGGGAAGAGGGGGGCGGGAACGAACATGGCAAACACCTCTCAATACATGCTTTGATACTGGGAAAGTTCCTCGCCGCTGGCGAGCACGAAGTGGCCGGGATAGGCCTCTTCCCACGCGGGCTGGTTGCCCGGGCCGTAATGGTGGCAGGCGGGGTCGTACACCAGCAGCTTCTTGTGGCGCTCGGCCACAGGATCGGGCTGGGGGATGGCGGAGAGCAGCGAGCGCGTGTAGGGATGCAAGG
>DVGE01000040.1 GCA_018712885.1 Candidatus Pullichristensenella stercoripullorum
ACGAATGTGTGTTTACGCCTTTTCGGACGCGGCGCGCAGCTGCGCCTCCGGGTCCTTGCGCTTGCTGACGGCGCTCCAGGCGTGCATGACCAGGGCGACAGCGATGACGCCGTAGGAGATGAACACGCGGAAGTACTCGCCGATGGCGGCGTCGCCGAACACGGTGCGGCCCGCGCCGGAGACGACGATGAACAACAGGTGGAACAGCAGCGCGCCAAGCAGCGCCTGACCGTTCGAAGCCTTGACGATGGACGCGCCGCCCACGAGGATGGCCGCGCCCGCGTAGAGGCCGACCTGTTCATGCGCGCCGTAGGTCTGCAACGAGCCGAGGTTCTGCGCGAAGATCAGGTGGCCAAGGCCGGCCAGCACGGTGGAGAAGATGATGGCGATGATGCGCGTCTTATCCACGTTGATGCCCGCGGCGTTGGCGACCACGCGGTTCTGCCCGACGGCGCGGAACTGCTGGCCGAGGCGGGTCTTCATGATGACCACGTTGAACAGGCACAGCAGGCCGACCACGAGGAAGGTGACCACCGGCACGCGCACGAGGAAGAAGATCTCGTTCACAGCCGGGAACTGCACGGCGATGACGCAGGCGGCCAGGATCGCCTCGACGACGATCAGGCGGCGCAGCGTGGTACTCTTGCGCAGATAGAGGATGACCATCACCACGGTGATGAGGCCCGCGAACAGGTACAGCGCCGGCGTGAACTCCAGCGACCACAGGTTATCCAGCGCCTTGCGGATGCCGGTGGGGCCGGACATATCCAGCGTGTTGGCAACGCCCGTGGAGCCCTTGATGACCAGGCCGTCGGTGTGCAGGGGGATGAGGTTGCCGAAGATGAAGAGGAAGAGCAGCTGGTAAAGACCGTTGGCAAAGTAGCCGAGGATCATACCGCCGATCATTTCCTGGCCCTTCATCTTGTTGAGCAGCTTGCCGATGAGGAAGCCGAACAGCGAGGCGATGGGGATGGTCATCAGCGCCGCGACGAGGAAGCCGCCGATGCCGGGGATCTGCCACTCCAACACCCAGAGGATGGCGATCTGCGCCGCCATCGCGCCGATGGTGATGGCGAAGTTGATGCCCATGCCGGCGACGATGGGGATGATCAGCGACAGCACGATGAAAGCGTTGCGCGCCAGGCGGTTGACCAGCTCCATGGCCACGTAGGCGGGCGTTTCACCCGAGAGGATGAAGCAGGCCGCGCAGAGGATGATGAAGATGACGGTGACGATGTTTTGACGCACCCACTCGCCGATCGAACGTTTGTTAGCCACGCGAGCCACCTCCCGCCTTGGTCAGCGCATAGAGTATGATGCCGTTGGAGATCAGTATGCGCATCGTCTCAGAGATCGTCGACTGGGGCACCAGCGCGTTGGCCACCGGCATGCCCAGCGTCAAAACGCCCTGGAAGAGGAAGGCGCCGATGATGACGTGGCTGATCTTCGCCCGCGACACGCTCGCGCCGCCGATGAGGATGGCCGAGGCGGCGATGAAGCCCATCTGCCTCGGGGCGGTGTAGAGCTGCATGAAGCCGTAGCTCTGGCTGTAGACGATGATGCCCACCGCGCCCAGCATGGTCGAAAGCGTGGTGCCGATGATGCGCATCTTGTTGACGGAGATGCCCGTGGCCTCGGCAAAACGCGGGTTGTTGCCCACCGCCTGCATGGCCACGCCCGTCTTGGAGCGGCTGAACATCCACATCAGGAAGCAGCACAGCGCCATGAAGAGGATCAGGCCGGTCGGCACCGTGAAGGAGCCGATGTCAAAGGCCAGGAAGTCGTTGAGTATGTGGCGGTAAGCGCCGTCCAGCGTCAAGGTCGCGCGCAGACCGCGGCCAAGGGGCCAGCGCAGCTTGTCGGACTGGAAGGGCAGAAGCAGCCACGCGATACACATCAGGGAGATGATCGAATAGCCCACATAGGTGGTCACCGACATCTCGCTGCCCTTGAGGCGGTTGAGCAGCGTGCCGTAGGCCATGCCCACCAGGGCCGCGATCAGGCAGCCGACGACGATGGCGAAGAGGAAGCCCGGCAGGCCCGAGAAGCCAAACTCGATGCACAGAAGGCCGCCCACCAGACCGCCGACGATGCCAAGCGGCAAACCGAGGTTTAAGCCGATGCCGCACTGGATGCCCGGCAGCATGGCCAGCACCAGCACGCTGTTCATCGCCATGCGCACCACGGCGTTGGACAAAAGCGTAGTCAGGGACAGATCGTAGATCACCGCCAGCACGCACAAAAGCATAAAGAAGCAGGTGATGATCATGCGCGGCACGCCCAGCGCCTTCAAGAGCGACTTGGCGAAGAACACCATGATCGCAACGAGCGCCAGCGCCACGCCCACGGTGATGAGGTCGTCGCCGTAGCGGGTCACCCAGGAGGTGAAGCCGGCGTTGCCGAACTCATTCAAGCGGTCGTACTGGGTCTCGTAGGTATCGCCGCGCTGATAGAGCAGCGATTCGATGGTGGGCTTGAGGGTCTCCAGCGCCGCGTCGGAGAGTTCGGGGGAGACGCCCTGCAAGGCCGCGCTGAGGGCGACGTACTTTTCGTCCACCACGGCGGAAAGGGCGTTCATCTCCTCGGTAGCCACGAAGCCGGACATGTCCACTTCGGGCTCCTCTTCCTCGAGCATCATTTCGTCCTCGGACATATCCATGTCCATGGCAGCCTCCGCGTCGGCGGGGGCAGCTTCGAGGATCTCTTCTTCGGCGGCGTCCTCGACGGGGGC
>DVGE01000041.1 GCA_018712885.1 Candidatus Pullichristensenella stercoripullorum
CAAGGCCCCGGCCCAAGGCCCCGGCCCAAGGCCCAAGGCCCAAGGCCCCGGCCCAAGGCCCCGGCCCAAGGCCCCGGCCCAAGGCCCCGGCCCAAGGCCCCAAGAAACTTGTACATCCGGCTGTCCGGCTCATCCTCGCGTGATCGCTTCCACGCCGCCCGTTGCCCGCGTTCCAGCCCGACGGCTCTACTGCCCTTATCTTACAGACCCATGGGAGGGATGACCATGCACTGCGCGCTGCCGTGGGAAAAGGGCGCGCCGCCGCTCGTGGGGCTGGCGCCGATGGCGGGCGTCACCGACGCGGCCACGCGCGTGCTCTGCTTTGAGCAGGGCGCGGACTGGGCGGTGAGCGAGATGCTCTCGGCCAAGGGCTGGGTGTTCTCCGGGCGCAAAAACCGCAGCGCCGCGGAGCTTTTGACGCGCTTCCCCGGCGAGGGCGCGACGGGGCTTCAGCTCTTTGGCCGCGAGCCGGAGTACGTCGCCCGCGCCGCCAGAGAGCTGGAAAGCGAGGGCTTTGCCTTTATCGACCTCAACTTTGGCTGTCCCGCGCCAAAGATCGTCGGCAACGGCGAGGGCAGCGCCCTGATGCGCGAGCCGAAACTGCTGGGGGAAGTGGTGCGCGCCGCCGTGCGCGCCACGAAACTGCCGGTGACGGCAAAGATACGCGCCGGCTGGGATGCGTCCAGCGTCAACGCCGCCGAAGTGGCCCGCATTTGCGAGGGCGAGGGCGCGCGCGCCGTGGCCGTCCACGCCCGCACGCGCGACCAGTTCTATGCCGGCCGCGCCGACTGGCAGGTCATCGCCGAGGTCGTGCGCGCCGTGGACATCCCTGTGCTGGGCAACGGTGACGTGCGCACAGGCGCGGACGCCAGGCGCATGCTGGAAGAGACCGGCTGCGCGCATGTGATGGTCGGCCGCGCCGCGCAGGGTGATCCCTGGGTGTTCGCGGAGATCCGCGCCGCCCTCGAGGGCAGGCCGTGGACGCCGCCCACCCTGCAGGAGCGCATGCGCACCGCCCTGCGCCACTTGGACATGGCGCTCAGGCTCTACGGCGAAAAAAAGGGCGTATTGGAAATGCGCAAGCACGTGGCCTGGTACATCACCGGCGTGCCCGGCGCGGCGCGCCTGCGCGAGCGCGTCAACGCCCTGAGCGACGCGGAGGCCGTGCGCGCGCTGCTTACGGAGTACGCGGGAGGGGAGACGGCATGAGGCGGTCCAAATACCCCCTGCCCCGGCGCTATTGGCTGTATGCGGGTCTTCTCGTCGCGCTGTCCGCGCTGCTGTTTGTCAATATATTTGTCTTCGACCACTGGACGGGGGAGCGGGAGTTTTGGGCATACGAGCGCGCAGACTGGCTTCGCACCGGGGCGTTCCTGCTTGCCGAAGCGGCCCTCTTTCTTCTGACGCTGCTTTTCGCGCAAAAGGGGGGAAAGCTCTTTCGCCGCAATTCCGAGCAAAATGCGCAACACGAGGAGCAGTTTCGTCTCGCGGGCATCCGGCCCGGGGAATACGCCTGCGTGTGGTTTGATCTCGAGGGTGTGCGAAGGGCGCTGGTCGCCGAACGCGATGGGACATATCGCCTGCGTCTCGAGGAATTTGAGGCGCGGGCGGAAGAATGGCGCGCCGTTTCGGGTGTGAGCGTCTTTTCCTCCATGTCGGAGGTCAAACGGGCGCTGTTTTTCGACCATGACTTTGCCTGCAAGGAAAACGCCGTGCTGGACGCGCACGGCGATGTCGCATTTTGGGACGATTGAACGCCTATCGCGTCACCCGATGGCGGCACATGCCCGTCTGTCCGCAATGGGGGCAGGTGAGGCGGCGGCGTGTGAACGTGTGGAGGCCTTTTACGTAGTCCGCCATGGCGGGCGCGAACAGCTCCTTACAGTGCGGGCACTCGAACCACCCGGCGCGCGCGTCGAGCGTGGCCGCCGCCCAGATGCCCACCACCGCCGTAGCCATGGCAAGGAGCAGCAGCGCCACGCGCGCGAAGGCGGGCAGCGGCAAAAACGCCGCCAGCGCCACCAGCGCGCATACGGCCACGACCGTCACGCCGCCGCAGGCGAT
Organism: Candidatus Pullichristensenella stercoripullorum; assembly: GCA_018712885.1. Lineage (GTDB taxonomy): Bacteria > Bacillota > Clostridia > Christensenellales > Aristaeellaceae > Pullichristensenella > Pullichristensenella stercoripullorum. The sequence goes on from DVGE01000041.1 coordinate 2,065, forward strand.
GGACTGCAAAAGGCGCTGTCTGTTCTCCGCGTTTTCCCGTATCAGTTCCATCATGTTTTCCTCCGCTTTCTTCCGATAGTCCCCTTCCTCAACGCGCTCGCCGGAGAGCAGGTCGTTGACGGTGATGCCCAGCGCCGCGCACAAAGGCGGCATCAGCAGGACGTCGGGAAGCCCCCGGCCGGTTTCCCACTTGGAGACGGCTTTGTCGCTCACAGAGAGCTGTTCCGCCAGCTGCCGCTGCGTCAGCCCCAGCGCCTTGCGGCGCTCGGCGATAAAGCGGCTGATGCGCGTTGGTTCCATGCGTTCCCCTCCTTTCTTCCAGCATAGCGCTCTCCGGCGCGGATGTCAACCTACGAAGCGTAGAGCCCGCCCCGCGCGCCGCTTTTGTTCCCTTTCCGGCGCGGCCGTGGCTTTTTTGCGGCGGGTGGAACCGCCCTCCCTCCCCGCGCGTCCAAGACCGTAAAGGAGGGATGACCCGATGAAAAAACTCTTTGCATTCGTTCTTGTATTGCTCCTGGCGCTGCCGGCATATGCCGGGGCCGAGGAAACGCCCGCCGCAGCGGAGACTGTTCTGGCGCAGGGCGACGGCTATACACTCGCCTACGACGCGACGGAGTTCTCCTTCTATCTGGACGGCGTGACCGAGGGCAGCGACTTGCTCGTGCCCACGCAGGACGCGCCCAGCCCGGTCTACATGCTCGTCTCCCGCGTGGAGGACATGCAGGCGGAGCGGGATTCCTTCACCGAAAGCGGCTACGCGGACGCCGGCGCAGCGACGCTCGCCTCCGGCCTTTCCGCGCAGGTGTATACATTGGAGCGCTCGGGCGTGAACTACGCCGCCTATCTCATCGAGGGCGACGGCGCGGCCTTCTGCCTGCTCGCCGTCTGTTCGCAGCAGGCCGAGGGTTATGAGGCGCAGTTGGGAGAAGTGGTAAACAGCTTCGCGTTCGCCGTTGAAGCGCCGCAGGAAGCGGCCTAGACAGGTCAAGAGAAAACGGCGGGGAGAGGATCATCTCCCTGCCGTTTTGCCGTTACAGGCGCTTTTCCAGCTCCCCGCCGATCTCGAAGTGCGTCTTGCCCTCGTGGGAACCGGTCAGGTGGTAGGCAAGTCCCTCGCGCGTGAGGCGCAGCTCCATCGCCTGCCCGGGGCGGATCTCGGCGGCGTAGCTCAGGCGCATGGTCTTCACGCGGTACTTACGCATGACCTCCAGCCCCAGCGCGTCGCAGAGCCAGTCTGCGTAGCGTGCGTTGTTGACGTGTCCGTTGACGTCCAGTTCGGAATACACCGGCGTGCGCGCGCTGCATGTCTCCGCGCCCGTCAGCCGCGGCACCGGCCCCGGCACGCCCAGGGGCGGCGTGAGGTCGGAATTGTCGGGGATGGCCTTGGCCACATCGCCCGGCGCCACCATGCAGCGCTTTTCCAGGTCGAACAATACCCACAGCGTGCCTGCCGCGCCCACCTGCGCGCCCGCCTCGTCGCGGAAGACGAAGTAGCGGGGGAAGAACCAGCGGCGCAGCGGCATGGGGAAGGTCTCGGTGGTCAGGCGTGTTCCCAGACGCGCCTCCCTGTCCATGCGCACCTCGCAGCGCGTCAGCACCCAGACGATGCCCTTGCGCACCAGCGTCTCCCGGCCGCAGCCGAGTATGTGCGAGTGCGCGCCGGCCGTCTCCTGCATGTTGGAAAGGATGGCGCTGGGTCGCCAGAGACCGCCGAGGTCGCAGTCGCGGGAGAGCAGCAGCGTCTCTTCACGATAGGTCTTTTGCAACATATCCATTCCTCCTGACGCGCCCGCATGGGGCGCGACCGCTATCATTGTATAACGAACCAGGGGCGCTGTCAACCGCGCGTCTGCAAACAAAGCGCCCCGTCCGCAAAGGGACGGGGCCCAGAGCGCTGACAAAGCCCACAACCGCAAAAATTGCCCCGATAGAATGAAAATCAGGTGCGATTTTTTACTTCCTGCGTCAGCTGCACTTGCATCCTGCGGTCACTTACGTCCATGTAAGCTCCCTTGGATGCAAGTTTGCTTCCTTGGGGTGGATTTGCCGAGCCCTTCGGGATCGTCAAATCCAGTCGCCTTCGGCGACAAATTTTGCCGCTGGCAAAATTTCCTTGCTTGCGGGCTTTCTC
>DVGE01000042.1 GCA_018712885.1 Candidatus Pullichristensenella stercoripullorum
GACATGCGCATGGCGTTCTTCATGTAATCGCTGAACACGAAGAAGGTGGCGCAGTAGGGGCGCAGGCCGCCGTGCAGGCGGATGCCGTTGCAGATGGCAGCCATGGCGTGTTCGCGCACGCCGAAGTGGATGTTGTTGCCCTCGGGCGTCTCGGCGGAGAAGTCGCCCTTGCCCTTCATGTTGCTCTTGTTGGAGGGCGCAAGGTCGGCGGAGCCGCCGAAGAGGTTGGGCACGCGCTCGGCCAGGCGGTTGAGGACGACGCCGGAGGAATTGCGGGTCGCGCTCTTGCCCTCGAAGGCCCAGAAGTCCTTGTCGCTGAGAAGGTCGACCGGCAGCTCGTCGGAGAACCACACGTCCCATTCCTTCTTCAGTTCGGGGTACTTCTTGGCGTACTTGCTGAACAGCTCGTTCCATTTCTTTTGCGCCTCGGCGCCGCGGCGGGCGGCCTCGCCGGTCTGCTCGTACACGCAGGCGGGCACGGCGAAGGGCTCGGTCTCGGGCCAGCCGAGGTTCTTCTTGGTCGCTTCGAGGTTCTCCTCGCCCAGAGGCTCGCCGTGGACGCTGGCCTGGCCGGCCTTGGGGGAGCCGTAGCCGATGGCGGTGTGGCAGACGATGAGGCTGGGCTTGTCCGAATCCTTGGCCAGACGGATGGCGGCGTCCACCTTTTCGAAGCAGTTGCCGTTTTTCACGTCGATGACGTTCCAGCCGTAGGCGCGGAAGCGGGCGGGCACATCCTCGCGGAAGGCGATGTCGGTGCTGCCCTCGATGGAGATCTCGTTGTCGTCATACAGGGCGATGAGCTTATTGAGCTTCAAGGTGCCGGCCAGAGAGCAGGCCTCGTGGGAGATGCCCTCCATCATGCAGCCGTCGCCGAGGATGCAGTAGGTGTAGTGGTCGACCACGTTGAAGCCCTCGCGGTTGAACTTGGCCGCCAGGTGCTTTTCCGCCATGGCCATGCCCACGGCGTTGGCGATGCCCTGACCCAGGGGGCCGGTGGTGGTCTCAACGCCCACGGTGTGCTTGTATTCGGGGTGGCCGGGGGTCTTGGAGCCGAACTGACGGAAGGACTTGAGGTCGTCGATGGTCAGGCCGTAGCCGAACAGGTGCAGAAGCGAGTACAGCAGCATCGAGCCGTGGCCGGAGGAAAGCACGAAGCGGTCGCGGTTGATAAACTTGGGATCGGCGGGGTTGTGGATCATCTCGCGGCCCCACACGGCGTAGGCCATGGCAGCCGCGCCCATGGGCATGCCGGGATGACCGGACTTGGCCTTCTGCACGGCCTCGGCGCTGAGAATCCGGATGGCGTTGACGACCATCTGTTCCTTGTTCATGGCGAGCATCTCCTTTATCTTGGTCGTTGTGGTACGAAAAGGATCTTCCTGACCTCTCTATTGTATCATATCCGCGCCGGTTTGGGCGCGGTTTTGCAAGAATGTTACAAGAAATTATTTTGCCGTTTCCCGCAGCGCCGCGCGCAGGGGCGAAAGGTCCACGTCGGTCTCGTCGCCCAGCAGGTCGGCGAGCTTTGCGAGCATCCAGTGAACGCCGCCGGGCACGTCGCTCTCCAGATTGAGCGCCATCACCGGGTCGTGTACGCTCAATCGCAGCTGGAACCAGGCACTCTCCACCTCGCCGCCGAAATCGAAGACGATGCGCACGCCCTCGCGGTTGTCCCGCGCCAGGCGCCAGGAGGGGTCGTCGAGCGTGTGGGAGAGGATGAGCTCGATCATCTCCTGCGCGGCTTCGCGCGGCTCGTCGGCGCGGATGTTCAGGCGCAGTTCCAGCGATTCCACCGGCTCCTGCAGGCCTTCCAGCAGGGAATAGAGCGTCTTGCCCTCGCGCTTTAGGTCCATGGCCTCGCAGATGAGCCGCGTGGCCAGGTACATGCCGTCGTCGAGGAAGTGGTTCTCGCGGAAGGCGGCGTGGCCGCTGGTCTCGATGGCCAGCGGGCAGTCGATGCCCTCGTCGTTTAGGCGCATGGCCTCGTCGATGACGGCGCGGTAGCCGCGCTTGAAACGGTAGTGCGTGCCGCCCCATTCGGAGATGAAGCGCGCAAGCCCCGTACTGGTCACGGAGTCCGTGACGATGGTCAGCCCCGGCTGTTTGGAGAGCAGCATGGCGGCGGTGAGGGCGATGAGGCGGTTTTTGTTGACAAAGCGGCCGTCGCTTAGAACGATGGCGGCGCGGTCGCAGTCGGCGTCGAAGAGCACGCCCAGGTCGGCCTCGTTTTTGACCACGGCCTCGGAAAGGGCGCGCATGGCCTCGGGGCTCTCCGGGTTGGGGGCGTGGTGGGGGAAAGCGCCGTCCGGCTCCAGGAACTGGCTGCCCTCCACCCAGGCGCCGAGGCTTTCGAGGAAGTCGGCGTAGAAGCCGCCCGAGCCGTTGCCGGCGTCCACCACCACGTGCAGCCCCAGCAGGGGCTTGGGCGCGTCGTCTTCCAATTTGCGGCGCACCACTTCGCGCAGCGCCTCCTGATAGGCGGCGAGCGCGTCGCAGGGGGCCACCAGCCGCACCGGTACGCGCGCTTGCGCGGCCATGGCGATCAATTCGTCCACGTCCTCGCCGCGCAGACCGCCCTCGGGGGTGTGGAACTTGAAGCCGTTTATGTTGGGCGGCTGATGGCTGGCGGTGATCATCACCGCGCCGTTTGCGCCCGCGCCGTCCAGCGTGGTGGAAAACACCGCCGGCGCGGTGGAAAGGCCGCAGTCGAGCACGTCGCTGTCGGCGGCGGTGAGGCCGTCGATGAGGGCGGCTTTGAGGCGGGGGCCGGAGGCGCGCGGATCGTGCCCCACGGCGATGGTCAGGCGGTCGGGCGTGGTGCCCTGGCGCGCGGCCAGCCATACGGCGAAGGCGTAGCCGAGCTTTTCGGCGAAATCATCGGTCAGAAGGGCTTCGTTACCGCGGATGGAGCTGCCGCTTTTCAACCGCGGCCATGTGCAGGGGTCGGAAGTCATAACTGCCTCCTTTTTTCAAAGTAGATCTGTTGCAGGGCGTCCAGTTCGCTGCGCGGCAGGGCGTTCTCCTGCCCGTGCAGGCGGGTCAGCGTCAGCACCTTGGCGATGGATTCCACGCCTTCCAGCCGGTAGGCGGCGACGATGGCGCTGGGGGCGGCGGCGGTGAGGCCGTGGTTGGCGAGCAGGAACACGTCGTGCGTTTTGAGCACGGCGGGTATGTCGGCGTTGATGGCTTCCGTGCCGGGGCGGCCATAGCGGCATACGGGGATGCGGTCGTAGAGCACGCGCATCTCGGCGTAGGCCGCGGTCTCGATGGGCATGCCGGCCACGGCGTAAGCGGTGGCGAAGGGCGGGTGGGCGTGCGCCACGCCCTGCACGTCGGCGCGGTTGCGGTAGACGCACAGGTGCATCTTCGTCTCGCTGGAGGCTACGCGCCCGGGCTTGGCGGCGACGGTCGCGCCGCTGGCGATGTCCACTTCCACCAGGTCGTCTTCTTCCAGCTCCTCCTTGCACACGGCCGAGGGGGTGACGAGTATGGTGTCCCCCAGCCGCACGGAGACGTTGCCCTCGTAGGCGTTGACCAGGAAGCGGCTGTAGAGCAGTTTGGCCGCTTTGAGGCAGTCCTGCGCCTTGCGCGCGCGTTCGTTCATTGAAAGTCCTCCTCTTCGGGTATACAGGAAGTTAAAAAGGAATACAGTGGGCCGAGGCGCGCAAGCCCCGCGCCGACCTCCTCCGCCAGACGCGGCGAAAGGGCGCGGGCGAAGGGCAGGCTCCTTTCCCAATAGTAGCTTTTGAGGCGGTAGAGGGGAATAAGCGCCTCCGGCAGGCCGTCCGGCACGGCGAGGCGCTTGTAGGCATCCCCATGCAGGGCAAAGTCCTCCTCCAGCGGCATAAGCAGCGCCGCCGCCTCGTCGGGCGCCAGGCGCAGATGCCGCCGCACGGCGTTCATGCGCGCGCGCTCGGGGGCGTAGGCGCCCATGCCGAAGAACACGCCGTCCACGCCCACCTCCACAAAGAAGGACGGCGCGCGGCCGCGCTCCTCCTCCGGGCGGCGGAAGGAGACCCACACATGGTCGCGGTAGGGCGACTTGTCGCGGGAAAAGCGCGTGTCGCGGTTGACGCGCGCCAGCGCCCGGTGGGGGCGGGTCTCGATCCGCGGGTCGATCGTTTCGATCACCGGCGCAAGCGCCTCGGCCAGCGCCAGGCTCGGCTCGCGCACGCTTTTTAAGTACCAGTCGCGGCTGTCGTGGAAGAACTCGCGGTTATTGTTGAAGCGCAGGGCCATGAAAAAGGCCCGCGTATCCTCGGTATAGCCTTCAAAGGTCATGGCTGTCCGTCCTTTTCGCCCTTGGGTTTTTCGGCCTTGCGCTGGGCGGCACGCACGGGGGTGAAGCGGTTGGTCTTGCCCAGTTCCTCCTGCCGCTGCCGGCGCAGCTGCGCCATTTTTTCCTTTTGCCGCCGCCGCTGTTTGCGCGATGTGATCAGCAACGCCGCGGCCAGGGCGACGAGCGCCACCGCCGCGCCGCCGAGCATGAACAGGAAGGTGGGGTCCTCGCTCAACTTCACCGATTGGCCGGAGAAGGGCGCGCTCTCCTCCGCGTCCAGAGGCTGGCCGCCGCGGGCGATCTCGATGCGCACGGGCAGGCTCTCGGCGGTGCGCGCAAGCCCGGCGGCGCCCGTGTAGCGCAGGGAGAAGGCGTATTCGCCCGTCTGCGATACCGGCACGTAGACGCGCCGGTGGGTGGTGAACTGGCCGGCGAGGAAGCTGAAGGTGTGCAGCTCGGCGCCGGTGGCGGTCTCCACGAGCACGGCGTCGCGGGCGCTCTCGCCGCCCTCGTTGACGATGTACACGTCCACGGGCGCGTCGCCGGCGGCGGCGATCTGCGGGTAGACGGCCTCGGCGTAGAGGGAGATGTCCGCGCCGTCCGCCGCGGGCAGCGCGCGCAGGGACACCGGCTCGGTGAGCGTTTCGATGGTGGCCCCGGAGGAACTGAGCGCGCGCACGCGCAGTTGGTAGCTGGCGTCGCCGCGCACGGGGTATTCACATTCGAGGGTCAGCGTCTGCGTGCCCGCGCCCATTTCCAGAGAGTCGGCGATCAGGCCGCCGTAGCTTTCGTCGTAGACGGCGACGTCGTGGAAGGCGACGTTGCCAAGGCTCATGATCGTCAGGGTGGCCGTGACCGTTTCGCCCACGCGCGCGGTCTCGCGGTCGAGGGTGAGCGTGGCGGTGAGCTGCTCGTCGGCCAGGAGGATGCGCGCTTCCGAAAGCGTCGCTTCGTATTCCTCCCCGTTCTCGGCGGGCACGGTGTAGCGCAGCCGCGGCGCGGAGACGACGGCGTCGTCGATGGTCACGCGGTTGGTGAACAGGCGCGACGCCCCCACCTCGAGGCGGTCGGCGCGGCCGGCGTACTCGCCGGGGGCGTCGTCCACGCGCAGGTTCTCGATGGGCACGTTGCCGGTGTTGCGCGCGCGGTAGGTGATGGTCACCACGTCGCCGGGCCGGGCGTAGCGGGCGGAGAACTGGCGGGTGAATTCCACCTCGGCGCGGGCGATGGCGCGCTCGATGGGGCAGTCCACGCTGTAATTGACGGTGTCCGGGTCGCCGGCCACGCCGTCGTGGGAAAAAACGTAGGTGATGCGCCCGTTCTCCAGTTCTGCCTCTGTGACGTCGTGGGCGCGGCTGAATACGCGGCTGCCGCCGGCCTCGATCTGCCCGAGGGGTTCGGTGTGCAGCCCGTCCGAGGAGGAGATGTAGACGTTCTCCGCGTCGTATTCCGAGGCGTTGGTGATGGTGAAGGTGAGCGTCGCTTCCCCCGGCTCCACCAGCTCCGCCGGGGAGACGGAAAAGCTGATGTCGAGTATGTGTCTGAGCGGCGGCAGCGTGGGTTGCGGCGCCTCCTCCGCCCGCGCCATGGGCATGGCAAAGCCCCCCGCGCACAAAAGCGCGAGGGCAAGGGCCGCAAGCAGCGCCGCGAACCTGCGCATGCGGGGGCAGACCTCCTTTGAAAAAGCCGGGGAAACGGGCGTCCTCCTTCTATTATTCACACACGCGGCCCGCCTGTCAAGCCTTCTTTACGGTATAGGTCTCGCCGAAGGTCTCCACGGCGGCGGACTGGATCTTCTGCTCCCTGAGGGGGCGGTCCTGCGCGCCGGTCTCGCAGGAAGCGATCTCGTCCACCGCGTCCATGCCCTCGACGACCTTGCCGAAGGCGGCGTACTGGCCGTCCAGATGCGGCGCGTCCTCGTGCATGATGAAGAACTGGCTGCCGGCAGAATCCGGGTGCATGGAGCGGGCCATGGAGAGGACGCCGCGGGTGTGCTTTAAGTCGTTTTTGAAGCCGTTCAAGCGGAACTCGCCGGCGATGCGGTAGCCGGGGCCGCCCATGCCGGTGCCGGTGGGGTCGCCGCCCTGGATCATGAAGCCGGGGATGACGCGGTGGAAGATCAGGCCGTTGTAAAAGCCCTTGCGCACCAGGGTGACGAAATTGGCCACTGTGTTGGGGGCGACGTCGGGGTAGAGCTCGGCCTTGATGACCTTGCCGTTTTCCATGGTGAAGGTGACGATGGGGTTTTTCATGTGCCTTTCTCCTTTATCTGTTTGCTTTTATTCGCTTTCCGGCGCGCTTGACGGCGCGGCCTCTTCCTCGCCCACCTTGAGGAAGGGGAAGGTATAGCCGTGCGTGTCCACGCGGATGGTCTCGATCTTCGTGATCACCAGCGGGCGGAAGTCTGCGTCCACGGCGACGCTGGCGACGGCGTTGAGCGTACGCAGGCTCTCCTCGTCCATGAGCTTGCCGAAGGCGGCGTACTTGCCGTCGTAGTCGGCGGGATAGCTGCCCTGCATGATGAAGAACTGGCTGCCGGCGGAGTCAAAGTCCTCCGTGCGGCACATGGAGAGCACACCGCGCGTGTGCGAGAGCGTGTTGCCCTCGTAGCCGTTCTCGGCAAACTCGCCGCGGATGGCGTAGCCCGGCCCGCCGGTGCCGTTGTTGAGCGGGTCGCCGGTCTGGATGAACGCCCGCGTCACCACGCGGAAGATCTCCAGCCCGTCGTAAAAGCCGGAATTGGCCAGGGCGATGAAGTTGCCCACGGTGTTGGGCGCCTGCCGCGGGTACAATTCGGCGCGCATCACGGAGCCGTCGCTGAGCGTGATCGTCGCCACCGGGTCGGGCACGCCCTCGTAGGGGTCGGTCTCCTCGCGGCCGCAGCCGGCGAGGGAAAGGAGCAGGATGAGCGCGAGCAGCGCCGTCAAAAGCCGTTTCATGCCGCGCCTCCCTTACGAAAAGATCAGTTGCCGCTTGCGCGCGGCCATTTCCTCCACGCGCTGGATGTAAGCCTCGATGTTTTTGACGTTCGGGGCGCGCTCGATGCGCCGCGCCCGGTCGAACAGCCACTTGGTGATCGCCCCCGCGCCCAGCGCCAGCACGCTGGCCGTCTCCTCCATGTTGCCGATGTTGTAAAGGCAGGCCATGCCGGGGCGGGCGTAGCCGACGTTTTCCAGATTCCCCGCCATGTACTTCTGGCGGTAGAGGTAATAGGGCTTCCAGCCGCCACCGGTCAGCGTTTTTCGCGCCAGCGCGGTCATCTGTTCGGCCTCGCTCGCCGGGGTGAGGCCGTGGCCGCCGCCCTGCACGTGCATCTGCTCGTGCAGGCGGCTGGAGCGCTTGATGGCCAGCGCGTGTACGGTGACGCTCTCCGGGGCGAGGGAAACGGTCGTTTCCAGCGTGCGGCGGAAGTCTTCGAGCGTTTCGCCCGGCAGGGCGGCGATGAGGTCCATGTTGATGTCGGTAAAGCCCACGTCGCGGGCGAGACGGTAGGCCGCGATGGTCTCCCGCGATGTGTGCGCGCGGCCGATGCGCCGGAGCGTTTCGTCGTTGAACGTCTGCGGGTTGACGGAGATGCGCGTCGTGCCCGCGCGCAGAAGCATTTCCAGCATGGGGCGGTCGATAGTATCCGGCCGGCCGGCCTCCACGGTCTGCTCCACCGCGCCGGGGAAGGCCTCGCGCGCAGCGAAGATGATCTCCTCCAGAGCTTCGCGGGGGATGGCGGTGGGCGTGCCGCCGCCCACGTAGAGGGCGCGGGCGCGCAGCCCCTTTTCCGCCACGATCTGCGCGCTGAGGGCGATCTCGCGCTTCAGGGCATCCACATAGGGGGCCACCAGGTGCCCGTCGCCGATCTCGCCCGAGGAAAAGGAGCAGTAGGCGCAGCGCGTCTTGCAGAAGGGGATGCCGATGTAAATGTCGAAGGCGCCCTCCGGCGGCGTGCGCACGCCCACCTGCATATCGTGCATTTCGCCAAGCAGCCGGGCGCGGTCCTCGGTGACGTCGAACACGTCCACAAGCGTGCGCACCGGGTCGAGCCCCTCTTCCAAAGCCTCATAATAGAGCCGCGAGGGGCGGATGCCGGTCAGAGAGCCCCACGGGGGGTGTACGCCGGTCAGCTTTTTGCAGTATTCGTACAGCGCCAGCTTCACGGCGCGCTTGCGCAGCCGCTTCTGTTCCAGCTCGCCCGCGCCGTCCGCGCCCTGCAAATGGAACACGGACACCGGCCCGCCAGTGAACTGGTCGCACCAGCGCCCGTTCTGGCGGGAGACGGCGTGTTCGATCCGCAGGTCGGCCTCGCCCTCCTCGTTGAAGAAAATGGGCGCGCCGCCGTAGAACAGGCGCAATACGTCGGCCATGTCCTGCACAAAACCCGTCTCCGGGGTAAAAACGCGGATGGTCATAGCTGGTAGCGCGCCCTTTCCCGCGCGATGGTCGTCTCCTCGCCGTGGCCGGGCAAAACGCGCGTCTCCCCCGGCAGCGCGAACAGTTTGAGCAGCGAGGCGCGCATGTCCGCGGCGCTGGAGCCGGGGAAGTCCACGCGCCCGTAACCGGCGCAGAAGAGCGTATCGCCGCTGAACAGAACTCCCTCGTCTTTGGCGTAGAGACAGACGCCGCCCGGCGTGTGCCCCGGGGTGGAAATGACCTGCAAGCGCACGCCGCACACCTCCAGTTCCTCCCCGTAGGCGATGGCCTTCAACCCCTGCGGCGCAGGCAGGCGCGACCACCCCGGCGCGTAGAGGTTGAGGCGCGCATCGTTGAGGGCGGGCATGTCCTTCGCGCCCGCGTAGAGCTTCGCGCCCGTGTCGGCGATGAGGCCGGGGGCGGCGAGCATGTGGTCATAGTGGGCGTGGGTGAGGCAAATGGCGGAAAGCTTGCGCCCCGCCAGCGCCCGCACAAGGGCGGCGTAGTCGTCGCCGGGGTCTACGAGGAACGCGCCCGCGCGCCCCTCGTTTTCCACGACATAGGCGTTTTCCTCCAGCGCGCCGCAGACGACGCATGCAATGCGCAACATCTCAAAACACCTTCCGGCTGTCGATGAGGATGGTCACCGGCCCGTCGTTGACGAGTTCCACGTCCATATGGGCGCGGAAGCGGCCCGTTTCCACATGCAGCCCCTTTTCTTCGAGCATGGCTTTCATGGTTTCCAGCAGCGGCTCGGCTACCTCGGGCCGGGCGGCGGCGATGAAGCTGGGGCGGCGGCCGTGGCGCGCGTCGCCCAGCAGCGTGAACTGGGAGACGAGCAAGATCTCGCCGCCCACGTCCAGCACGGAGCGGTTCATCTTGTCCTCATCGTCCACAAACACGCGCAATCCGGCCAGTTTGTCCGCGCACAGGCGCGCGTCGGCCTCGGTGTCGCCCACTTCGGCGCCGACCAGCACCATGTAGCCCCTGCCGATCTTTCCCGTAACTTCTCCATCCACGGTCACGCTGGCGCGCGTGACCCTCTGCACTACCATACGCATACTCTCACCTCGCCACCCGGAACACTTCGATGACGTCCGGGCGCTTTTGCAGATCGCGGAGCAGCTTGTCGAGCTGCTGCGTCGTTTTGATGACGATGGTCATGTTCATCGTACACAGGCCCTGCTTGTTTTTCACCGTGTGCGCGGTCACGGCGGTGACCGGCACGTTCTGGGAGGCGAACATCAGGCTGATCTCGGCAAAGAGGCCGGCGTGGTCGTAGCAGAGCATCTGGATGTCGGCCTCGTAGCTGCCCGCGCCCGAGGACTCCCATTCCACCTCGATCATGCGCTCCGGCTCCACGCCCGCGTCCTTCAGGTTCACGCAGTCGGCGCGGTGTACGCTCACGCCGCGGCCGCGGGTGATGTAGCCGACGATCTCGTCGCCGGGCAGGGGGTTGCAGCAGCGGGCGAAGCGCACCAGCATGCCGCTCTCGCCCTTGACGATGACGCCGTTGGACGAAGAGGACGGCGCGGGCTTTTTCGGCTCTTCCGCCGCCTTTTCCACGAGGGGCAGCGGCGGCGCCTCGGCCTTGTTCTGCTTTTTGTACTCCTCGGTCAGGCGGTTGAGCAGCTGCAGCGTGGAAAGGCCGCCGAAGCCGATGGTGGCGTAGAGGTCGTCCAGCGAGGAAAGCGAATAGCGCTTGAACACCGGCTCGAGGATGTCCGCCTTGGTCAGTTGCGCCATGGTATAGCCGGCCTTTTTCGCCTCGGCGGTGAGCATCTCCTTGCCCTTTATGACGTTCTCCTCGCGCTCCTCCTT
>DVGE01000043.1 GCA_018712885.1 Candidatus Pullichristensenella stercoripullorum
GCGGCGCTTGTTTTGCTCAGAGGGCCTTATCGTATTCGTTGCACAGGGGGCAGGTCATGGGCTCGTCGTCCTCGATGGTGGTGTAGCGCAGACATTCTTCGAGGAAGTAGTTGTCGGTGTTGTCGTCGTTGATGGAGGAGACTTCGCCGACCACCAGGTCGCTGCCCGGCTTGGGGCCGAAGATGTGCGCGATGTAGGGCGTCAGCGAGATGCTGTTGCCCGGCTCCACCAGCACTTCTTCGCCCGCTTTGAACGTGTGCAGCACGCCGTCCATGTAGACGTCCACGTCCTCGTCGGTCATCTTGCCCGTGGCGGGGTCCACCTTCCACAGGTAGAGGCGCAACACGCCGCCGGCGCGGTTGATGATGTCTTCCGTCTTGGCCACGTGGTAGTGGTTGGTGAGGCGCTGGCCGTCGCGCATGACGATGTACTTTTCGCAGAAGGGCACGCCGACAATTTTGTCGTCGATGCTGCCGTTGCGCACGGTGTAGAGCACGGAGCCGATGTGCTCAAAGTCGTTCAGGCCATAGTCCGTGATGTCCCAGCCGAGCATCACTTTGCGCACGGTATCGAGCTTGCCGGCGTTGGCCTTCCACGTTTCCAGCGGCCAGTAGGCGTATTCCGGCAGGTGGATATTGTTTTTTTGCAGGTAGTCCTTGGCCCAGGCGATGGCCTGGTTGACAGCCGACCGTTTCATTGTTTGTACGCTCCTTTATGATATTGCCGCCATGCAAACGCGCCCCGCGCCGGGTCAGACCGGGCGCGGAGCGTGGCAGGGCGAAGATTAGCCCTTGGCGCGTTTGCGGGTGCGGAGGAAGTCCATATACACGGCGCCGAGGATGACGACGCCCTTGATGATGTACTGCCAGTCGGAGTTGACGCCCATCAGGTTCAGGCCGTTATCGAGGATGCCGATGATCAGCGCGCCGATGAGCGTGCCGCCCAGACGACCCGAGCCGCCGGACATCGAGGTGCCGCCCACGACGACCGCGGCGATGGCGTCCATTTCCGCGGATTCGCCGGAAGTGCAGGTGCCCGAGTACAGACGGGAGGCGATGGTGATGCCGGCAAGACCCGCCATCAGGCCGCTGAAGCTGTAGACGACGAACTTGACCTTCGCCGTGCTGATGCCGGAGAACTTGGCCGCGGTGTCGTTGCCGCCCACGGCGTAGATGTGCCGGCCCATGCGCGTGCGGTTGAGGAACAGCACGGAGATGATGAACACCACGAACATCGTCACCACCTGGGTGGGCACCGGGCCGATGTAGCCCGCGCCGAGGAACTTCCAGGCGTCGGTCATGCAGCGGATGGGCTTGCCGCCCGAGTAGACGTAGGCGATGCCCTTGGCGATGTTCATCGACGCCAGGGTGACGATGAACGGCGGGATCTGCGTCTTGGCGATGATGGCGCCGTTGAACAGGCCGAAGATCACGCCCGAGAGGACGCCGATGAGGATGCCCACGATCTCCGGCAGCCCCCACCAGACCACCGCCGCCGCGCCCAGCACGCCGGACATGGCGATGATGGAGCCCACCGACAGGTCGATGCCGCCCAGGATGATGACCATGGTCATGCCGCAGGCCAGCAGCAGGTTCGGCGCGCTCTGGCGCAGAACGTTGAAGATGTTGCGCTGGGTGAGGAAGGTGGTATGCGTCACCGGGTAGACGTACAGAAAGAGGATCATCACCGCCAGCGCGCAGAGGATGCCCAGGTTGTCCTTAAAATACCGCTTGATGCCTTTTCCCAATCTCTCAGCCATTGTCGTGCCCTCCTGATGCTTCTTGCGTGGCCAGTTTCATGATGGCCTCCTGGCTGACCTCCTGGTAGGGGATGCAGCCCGTCACCCGGCCCTCGTACATCACGTATACGCGGTCGGCCATGTTGATGATCTCCGGCAGCTCCGAGGAGATCATGATGATGGAGACGCCCTGCTTGGTCAGTTCGTTCATGATCTCGTAGATCTCTGCCTTGGCGCCCACGTCCACGCCGCGGGTCGGCTCGTCGAGTATGAGGATCTTCGGGTCGGTGGCCAGCCAGCGGCCGATCATCACCTTCTGCTGGTTGCCGCCGGAAAGGTTGGCCACGCGCTGCTCCTGCGAGGGCGTCTTGGTGCGCATCTTGTCGATGAACTCCTGCGTGATCTGCTCTTCGAGTCTGCTGTTGACCATCAGGCTGTTGATGAACTTTTCCAGCACCTCGATGGTGGAGTTGAACTTGACGCTCTGCACGTGATAGAGGCCCTCGAGCTTGCGGTTTTCCGGCACCATGGCGATGCCGAGCTTCATGGCGTCCACGGCCTTGCGGATATGTACTTTCTGGCCGTTTAAGTACACGTCGCCGGTGGAACCGGGCGTGAGGCCGAAGAGGCATTGCATGGTCTCGCTGCGACCCGCGCCGACCAGACCGGCGAAGCCGACGATCTCGCCGCGGCGCACCTCAAAGGATACGCCCTTGACGCGCGAGCGCTTTTTCTTGCCGTCGCTGAGGTTTTCGCACTTTAGCACGACTTCGGTATTTTCCACGTGGTCGCGCGTGTAGTACTGGTCCAGCTCGCGGCCGACCATCATGGCGATCAGTTCGTCGCGCGGGGTGTCCTTGACCACGCGGGTGCCGACGTAGCAGCCGTCGCGCAAAACCGTCACGCGGTCGCAGACCTCGTCCAGCTCGCTCATCTTGTGGGAGATGTAGATGATGCCCACGCCCTGCGCCGCCAGATTGTGCATGATCTCAAACAGGGCATTGACCTCGCGGTCGGAGATGGAGGAGGTCGGCTCGTCCATGACCAGTATGCGGCAGTTGAAGGAGATGGCCTTGACGATCTCCACCATCTGCTGCTGGGCGATGCTCAGATCGGCGATCAGGGAGTCGGCGTCGATGCCCAGATCGAAGCGGTCGAGCATCTTCTGGGCGTCGGCGCTCATTTTGGACTTGTTGACGCCGAAGGCGCCCATGGGCTCGCGGCCCAGGAAGATGTTTTCCGCCACCGTCATGTACGGCACCAGCACCAGTTCCTGATGGATGATGGAGATGCCGTTGGCGCGCGCGGAATTGACGCCCGTGATGGCGACCTGCTTTCCGTCGATGAAGATCTGGCCTTCCTCGGCGATGTAGATGCCGCCCAGCACCTTGATCAGCGTCGATTTGCCCGCGCCGTTTTCGCCCAGCAGCGCGTGGATCTCGCCGGCTTTGAGCTGAAAGTCCACGTTCTGCAGGGCCTTGACGCCGGGGAACGACTTGCAGATGTTTTTCATTTCGAGCAAATATTCGCTCACCGCGTTTCACCACCGTTTCTTCTTCATGAAGCGCGCCGCGCGGCGCGCCGGGGAGCAGGCCCTATCGTCCGGCAAGCCGTGCCGCCGGACGCGGCGCTCTCTGCCGGACGGCAGGGCCTCCTCGCGCGTTCAAGACTTCGAAAAGGGCTTTGCCCTGACGAACAAAGCCCCTTTCCTCATTGCTTTCTTACAGCTGTGTCAGCGGGTCAGAGCCGTGTTTCGGCTTACTGCCAGCCGTCCGTGCCATACTCGGCAACGTTGTCCGCGTTGATCATGAAGGTCTCGATGGGATAGCGCTCCTCGACCTCTTCGCCGGCCAGCCACTGATAGTAGACCTCGGCGATGGTCTTGCCGATGGTGATCGGGGACTGGGCGCCGGTGCCGGTGATGCCGCCTTCCGCGATCAGAGCCTTGACGTCGGGGGAGCCGTCCACGCCGTAGATCAGGGCGTCGGAGCCGGCCGCCTCAGCCGCCGCGTAAGCGCCCAGAGCCGTCGGGTCGTTGCCGCCGAAGATGGCGATGGCGTCGGGGTTGGCGGTCAGGGCGTCGGTGCCGTTGAGGTTGCCCTGCTCCTGGTTGCCCATCGAGTCGATCTGGGCGACGATCTCAAAGGGAACGCCGCTATCCTCGATCGCCTGCAGGAAACCATCGGTGCGGTCCACGACGGACTGCATCGTCGGGGAATCCAGCACGATGATCTCGCCGCCGTCCGGGCACTTCTCAGCCAGGTCCACGCCGCAGACGTAGCCGGCGTTGTAGTTATCCGAGCCGGCGTAGCTGACGAGATAGCTCATGTCGGCCACTTCGGTATCGAAGCCGAAGATCGGGATGTTGGCTTCCTTGAGCAGGTCGAGGCCGGCGATGACGCCGTCGCGATCCACGGGGTTGAGGAAGATGGCCACGATGCCACGGGAGATCAGATCCTCGATCTGGGAGATCTGGTTTTCATTGCTGTTCTGCGGGTCAAGGGAGATCAGCTCGTCGCCATGCGCTTCGACGACTTCGCGGATCGCGCCCTCGAGCGTCACGAAGAAGGGGTTGGTGCCGTCCATGCAGGTGTAGCCGATGAGGTTGCCTTCCGCCATCGCGGTGCAGCCCAGCAGCATTGCCAGCGCCAAGACCAGGATAAGTACCTTTTTCATTCTGTAGACCTCCTTATTTTTAGCGGATAAGCCATCCGCCTGGCATACGGTGCAAAAGAGGTTATACATTGGATGTCTTGCGGTAAATGGTTTTATGGAACATTGTGCATATCGCGTGCTTCTATTATAAAGAAAACGGTGTTCTTTGTCAATCGTTTTTTTTACATTCGCGCAAAGAAAATGCGTCCCGGAGCGGGGAGCGCTCAGACGGTCTTGCGAAAATAGCCCACCGCCAGGCCGAGGATGCGCACGCTGTCGCTGTTCTCCGGGGTGAAGAGCATCGGCGCAAAGGCGGGGTTGAGGGGCATGAGCTGCACGCCCACGGGCAGGTGGTAGACGCGCTTGAGGGTGGCGGAATCGTCCACCACCACCGCCGCCACCTGGCCGTCGAGCACGTCGTCCTGGCTGCGGATGTAAACCACGTCGCCGTCCTTGTAGACAGGTTCCATGCTTGAGCCTTTGACTTCGAGGGCGAAGTCTGCATGCACGCTGCCGCCCACGTCTACATACGTCTCGTGCTCTTCCTCGGCGAAGATGGGCTCGCCCGCGGCGATGGTCCCCAGCAGCGGTATGCGCCGCGCGCGCACGGGGCGCAGGTTTTGGGGCAGGGGCGCTTCCCTGCGCTCCACCAGCGCCGTCAGCGGCACGCCCAGCAGTTTCGCCAGCTGCGCGAGCGTTTCCAGATCCGGCTCGCGCTCGTCCTTTTCCCACATCGCCACCGCCGAGCGGGAAACGCCCAGCGCCTCGGCCACGGCCTGCTGCGTCAGCGCCCGCCCCGAGCGCAGTATGCGTATACGGTCGCCCAATGTGTTCATGCGCATCCCTCCCGCCCTTAGAATATCACGAAACGTGAACAAACGCAAGCCAAAATGTCACGAAACGTGAACAAAATTTCGCCGGGCGGCGCGCCATGTATTGACATGGACGGCAAAAGCGCGTATAGTAATAGTCACGAAACGTGACAAAAGGAGGGATACGATGGACGCGGGCAAGATCGGGAAACGGCTCGTTTCTCTGCGCGGGGCGCGGCGGCGCGAGGAGGTGGCAAAGGCGGTGGGCGTGAGCTTTTCCGCGCTGTGCATGTACGAAACGGGGAAGCGCATCGCCCGGGACGAGGTGAAAGTGCGGCTTGCGGACTACTACGGCGTGCCGGTGGAGGATATTTTTTTCGCCGGCATGTCACAAAACGTGACAAAAGGAGGAAGACAGGCATGACGGCAAAAGAGGTGTTGGAGCAGCTTTCGCGCAGGGACGCGCGCATCGAGGGCATGCGCGAGCGTTTGCAGCGCTACCGCGAACTGGCGGAGGGGCAGCGGGCGCGGCTGCGTTCCCTGCCGGGCGGCGGGCAGCGGCGCACGTCGTCCGTGGAAGAGTATGTGTCGAAGATCGTCGATCTCACCCGCGAGGTGGACGCGCAGATCGACGAGTATGTGGATCTCACCCGCGCCATCGACGCGACCATCGCCGCGCTGAAGGATCAGCGTTTTCAGGATCTGCTGCGCTGGCGCTACATGGACGGCTGGAGGTGGGAGCGCATCAGCCGGGCGATGGGCTACGAAGAGCGGCAGGTCTACCGCCTGCACGCGCTGGCCCTTTCCGCCTTCGCCCGCGCCTGGGGCGCGGACGAGAGCGCCTGAGGGCATGTCGGCAAATGGCAAGAAGAGAACAGTCAAAGTCAGTCAGGAACGTGCTATAATGGCATCGTCGAAGTTCGCGCCGCCGGGGAGGACATCCCGGCGGCGCTTCGCTGAAAGGAGAGGGTACCATGGGAAAGTTCGCCCGCTGGAGCGAGCCGGAGGGCCTGGCGCTGCTGGCGGCGTGGAGGCGCGAAGGCTGCCCGACGGAGGAGATCGCCCGTCGCTGCGGCGTGCGCGAGGCGGTGCTGCTGGGCTGGGCGCGGCGCTGCCCCGGCGTGGAGGCCGCCCTGCGCACGACCGGCGAAGCGGCCGACGCGCAGGTGGAGAACGCGCTTTTGCGCCGGGCGCTGGGCTACCGATATACCGAGATCGTGGAGGACGAGAACGGCGGCGCCGTCAAGCGCCGCGAAACGCAGAAATATGAGCCGCCCAATATCACCGCCATCAAGCTCTGGCTTTCCTGCCGCCTGCCGGAGAAGTGGGGCGCGCGCGTGGGCGAGGCCGACGCGCAGGACAGGCTCGACGCGCTGCTGGCGGCGCTGGACGCGCAGGCGGGCGGGGAGGAAGCCCCCTGAGGAACGGAAAGGAGGACGGCATGCGGCTCAGCCCCAAGCAGAGGCGCTACTGGAACGAGGCGGACTGCCGCTGGAACGTCAAGTACGGGGCCACGCGCTCGGGCAAGACGTATCTGGACTACTTCATCATCCCCCGCCGCATCCGCGAGCGGGAGGGCAGGCCGGGGCTGACGGTGCTCCTGGGCAACACGCGCGGCACCTTGGAGCGCAACGTGCTGGCGCCCATGCGCGACCTCTACGGCGCGCAGATGGTCTCGCCCCTGCGCGCCGACGGCACGGCCACGCTCTTTGGCGAGCGCGTGCATTGTCTGGGCGCGGACAACAAAAAGCACGTCGACCGCCTGCGCGGCGCGTCCATCAAGTACTGCTACGGCGACGAGGTGGTGACGTGGAACGCGGAAGCCTTCGAGATGCTCAAAAGCCGCCTCGATAAGGCGTATTCGTGCTTCGACGGCACCTGTAACCCCGCCGGGCCGGGCCACTGGTTCAAGAAGTTCCTCGATTCGGGCGCGGACATCTTTTCCCAGCAGTACGGCATCGACGACAACCCCTTTCTGCCGGAGAGCGTGCGCGCGGCGCTCAAGCGCGAGTACACGGGCGTGTTTTACCAGCGCTACATCCTCGGCCAGTGGGTGGCGGCGGAGGGCGCGGTCTACCCGATGTTCGAGCGCAGCCGGCACGTGTCTGCGGACGTTCCTGATGCGCGCTTTACCTGGGTGGGCGTGGACTACGGCCACACCAACCCCACGGCCTTCGTGCGGCTGGGATTGGGCGAGGACGGGCGCGTATGGGCGCTGGAGGAATACTACCACGCCTCCGGCGAGACGGGGGCGAAGTCGCCGCGCCAGTACGCCGCCGACCTCATCCGCTTCGCGCGCGGCAGCGCCTGCGTGGTCATCGACCCCTCGGCGGAGGGCTTCATCCTGCAGCTGCACGAGGACAGCCCCGCCCTGCGCCTCAAAAAGGCCGACAACGCCGTATTGGAGGGCGTGCAGCTGGTCTCGGCGGCGCTGGACGCGGGGAAGCTGATGTTCCACCCCCGCTGCGAGCGCCTCATCGCCGAGATGGAGGGCTACCGCTGGGACGAGCGCGCCCGCGAGCGCGGCGAGGACAAGCCCCGCAAGGAGGACGACCACGCCGTGGACGCGCTGCGCTACGGCCTGATGCACTACCGCCGCGACGTGCGCAGGCTCTGCCGGCAGGGAACGTGACGGATCATCGCAAAGGAGGAAGACCATGCTGGAACGATTCTGGGAATGGGCGCGGCGGCTGTTTGGCCGGGGCGCGCAGCTGTCGGGCGCGGCAGCCATGGCGGCGCGCGCCGAGGCGGACTACCGCCGCGCAGACGGGGTGAACCTCACCTGTATCTTTGCCTCGCGGCTGGCGAGCATCGCCATGTCCGACGCCGCCCTCAATATCTCCGGGCCGCGGGGCGGGGAACGCACGCCGCGCGCGGCGGCGGTGGCGGAGGCTTTGGAGGACGTGTTTTCCCGCGCGCAGAGCCTCACCGCGCAGGCGCTGGGCACGGGCGGGCGCGTGCTGCTGCCCTGCGTGGCGGACGGCAAGGTGCGCTTTCAGGCCGTGGGGCAGGACCGCTTTTTCGTTACCGCCACGCGCGGCGGGCAGATCACCGCCGCCACGGTGCTGGCGGGGCGGACCGAGGTGGACGGGCATACCTATTACCGCTGGACGGCCTACGCGCTGGAAAACGGCGTGCAGACCATCTCCACAAGGGTGACGGACGCCTCCGGCCATGTCGTGCCGCCGGAGACGGCGCCGCAGTGGGCGGGGCTTGCCGGGGATGTGGCCATTGCAGGCGTCGAGCGCCTGACGCTGGCCTTTCTGCGCTCGCCCGCCGACGACCGGCGCGAGGGCGGCGTCTACGGCGTGCCCATCACCTACGGCTGCGAGGCGCTGATGCGGGAAATTCACGAACACATGCGCCTCATCGGCCGCGAATACCGCCTCACCCGGCCCATGCTCGGTTTGAGCGCCGAGATGTGGCGCGATCCCTTCGACGGCGGCGAGACCGGCATCGCCCGCGTCCGCCGCACCGTGCAGGATGGCGAGGAGCCGTTCATTCCCATCGAGGGCGCTTACGATGAGGGGAAGACGCCGTGGCTCGTCTACGCCCCCGAGATCCGCCACGAGGCCATGTACGCCCGCCTCGACCGGCTCTTTGCCCTCTTGGAAAAGGCCGTGGGCACCAGCCGTGGCATCCTCACCGCCCCGGAGACGGGCGCGGCCACGGCCACGGAGATCCGCGCCGCCAACCACGATACCTTCGCCCTCGTCAGCGCCATCCGCCGCATGTGGGAGGCCGCGCTTGCCGACATGGCCTGCGCCGCCGACGTGCTTTGCGAGTTCTACGGCCTCACCCCGCGCGGCGCGCGCGGCGAGTACGCCGTGGGCGTGGACTGGGACATGAGCCTGTTTGAAAGCTCGCAGGAGAGCTTTTCCCAACTGTGCGAACTGCACGACCGCGGCCTACTCTCCGGCGCGGAGCTGCGCCAATGGGTGCGCGGCGGCACCCTCGCCGAGGCTGAGGAGGCGGTGGGGAAGGTGGACAGGGAGGGGCGGTCAGCGCCGGATAACACCCGCAGATGAGGAGCATCGCCCGCGTTGAAAAACGGCGGGCGGCATGGTATACTGTATCCATCTACGATGGATGGCGGTGGCGGCGTGAATGTCATTGGCGAAATCACAAACGAGCAGGTTGTAAAATATTGGAAGGGCGTTAAAACAAGAGTGATTCTTACGGAAGAACGGATCGGGCATATTCGAGAGGGGCACGCGGAGGATTTTGACGCTTTTTCAAATTACATACCTGACGCTATA